>NZ_LR134421.1 GCF_900637865.1 Legionella adelaidensis | reverse complement strand
TTTTAATCATTCTGAGCAACTAGATCCTTGGTTGCAAAAATATATCCAGGATAAAACAGCAAGAACTGCTGCTGCTTTTATTGGTGTATTATTGGCAGCACTGGTAGTTGGTGGTCTTTTTAATGCAATCCTAAGTTTTGTGCTTAAACGAACCGGATTAAGCGGCCCGGATAGGCTCTTGGGTATGGGATTTGGTTTTGTACGTGGAGTCTTTATTGTAGCGCTTATGATGACCGTCATTAAATTAACTTCGCTGCCTTATCAACAATATCGCAGTGAGTCTCAATTGTATCAACACTTCGACCCTATGGTCAGCTGGCTTTCTTCTCATATGCCTGATGTGTTGCAGAAGGTAAAATCGATTGATAAGCCTGAAAATATTATCGATATAGCTCCTGCTGCTTAATGAATTCAGCAACAGAATCTGTAAGATAATTATTTACATCTTTCCCTGCTTTGATGCGTTCCCGAATTATAGTAGAAGAAACGGGATAGTCACCCGCATCGAATAAAATAATATTTCCGCAGCAGTTATTCTTAAAGTTTTCTGCGGTAAAAGCCTGGTATTCACTTAGAAGCAGATCAACTTCTTTAGGGAGTTTTTTATCTTCTTTGCCTCTCTTCATGACTAAGATGTTACATAAGGTAAGAATTTTTTCCCATCGATGCCATTGCGGCAGTTGTCTAAATGCATCCCAGCCCATGATAAAACAAATAGATCGATCGCCTACTTCTTCACGGATGCTTTCTAATGTATTTACGGTGTAAGAGGGTGCCTCTCGTAGTATTTCACGATGATCAATTTCAAAGAAAGGATAGGCAGCAAGAAGTAGTTCAAGCATCTTGATGCGTTGTTGTGGGTTGGCTTTGCTCGCTCCTTTGAGTACAGGGTTTTTACAAGGCATGAATAAAAACCGAGTAAAATTAAAGGTGTTTTGAATAGTGAGAGCGGTATGTAAATGACCGAGATGAGGAGGGTCGAAACTTCCGCCAAAGACAGCAATGCTTTTCATAGAAGTCCACAAAAAATTACATAATAGCATATACTTAAAGTTGAAGAAGAGACTAAGGAGGGTGTCATTATGTTAAGTTGGGCGATTTTCTTTTTAATTATTGCAATTATTGCCGCAGTTTTTGGATTTACTGGAATTGCAGCCACTGCTGCAGGGATTGCTAAACTGCTATTTTTCTTATTTGTGGTGATCTTTGTTATTTTCTTAATATTAGGATTAATGGGAAGAAGGGGGCCTCCGCCCGTGTAAGCGGCTATTATGAAGGAGCCTGGTTGCAATACCAGGCTTCATTGCAATTTAATCCCAAGCGACCATGTCGTTCATTTGCTCAGGTTCCAGTTTTTCTGGAATGGGTTGTTCTTCTTTTACAGCAACTTTTGGCGTGCCAGGAAATCCTCTTAAAGCTCTTTCAAGGCTTACAAAAGTGAAGCCATTCTGGCGGTATAAATTGATAATGTCAGGGAGAACATACGCATTTAATAGATTGGCATGAATTAATAATATTTGTGGGCGGTTGGGTTTATTTGCCTGAATATTGTGTTCTTCCGCTAATAGCGTTTGTTCCCATATAAATTTTAAATAACAATCGCGCAGCACCCCTAAAAATCCTCTTCTATCCTTTTCTTGAACGGATAAAAGCAGCTGATTAAAAACAAAGTCTTTGCTGTCAATGGTTACCGGGGCAATTTGATAATTTTTTGCCGCTAAGAAACTGATTACAGTATTTTTTTTCTCACCGTTACTCATGGCTAAATAAGGATAGCGAAAAAATTTAGGCTCAGTAAGAACGGGAAGCAATACTTTATCGGCATCATCAATTTCTTGTATATAAGCTTGGGTTTTAACTTTATTTAGATTAATGTGGTTTAAAGTGTGGTTGCCTATTCCAAGGCCGGCTTCTCGAAATTTTTTTAAGGTGTCCCAATTGTTAGGGCTCACATTACTAGCAATAACAAATCCTGTAGCGGGAACTTCATTCGCCTTCAAGGCATCAATAATCATATTTAAATGAAAGTTTTTTTCTTCACCCACAAAAGGTAAGTCGTCAATAGTGAGGGCAATCAAGCGTTTTTGCGCATAGCTTATTGATATAAAAGAAGAAAATAACAGGACAGTTAATAGCTTGGTTAAAAAATTATGTTTCATTAATGCTAATTTCTATATTTGCGTTTCAAATTAAGCCGTAATGATACGGTATCCTGATATTAAAAACAATCAAATTGTGCTTTAAAATGACAGGAGGTCCTGTCCTCGGATCCTAAAATTTTGTTTGTTATCCTTCTTTGTACATGACAATTTTAAAATATGCAAAACTGTCATTCCCGCGAAGGCTACCCGAAACCTTGCGCTAAACGCTACAGGAGCCACCTTGGCCTTTCGCTATTTCTAATATAAGTTTTTCTAAATGAATCCAAATCAAAGATCCTTGACTGGTTTTTATCTGGTCATCAATTTTTTTACATAGTTCCAATTGAGCATAGAGCGTCTGTAAAGAAAGCCTGGCTACCAAGCGTTGGTAATTACCCTGCCGTTGAGGCCAGATTTTCAGTTGAGCGCAGGCGCTTTTAAAATCATAGGCAGCATTTATTAGCGAGTGCAACTCAATTAATACCCGAATCTCTTGGGTTAACAGCCATAAAAGTAAAGTAGGCTCCGTTTTATTTTTAGAGGCCCAACGTAAAATATGTATGGCTTGAGCATAATTCCCTTGCAAGCAGGCCTCTGTAAGTTCATAGGTTTGGAATTCGCATTGATCAATAAGGTGCTCTTGTAGAGACTTTACAGTTAATACTTCTTTTGTATTCATGAGTCTTAATTTATCAACGGTCTGTGCGCAAGCTAACATGTTACCCTGGGCATATCGATGTATTAACTCAGCAACTCCAGGTTCAAAGGAAATAGAAGCTTCTTTTAGTTTTTGTGTTACCCATGCCCCCAAGGCAGTCGGTGTAAGCGCTGAAGACTGTACAATTAAAACATCTTTGTGGTTGCTCAGCCATTGAAGTTGCTTTGCAGGTAAATTGGCAGCTCTTAATAAAATAAGCGAACGCGAGTTTATATGCTCAAGGTAGTTGTTCAGGGCTTTTTTTCCAGCTTCTTCGAAGTTTTTTTTCTCATAACGGACATCTAGCAAAACATACTCTGCAAATAATGAATAGCTGTTTGCTTCTTCTAAAAGCTGTGACCAGTCTGCGGCATTGGTAATATCAATAATTTTTTGATCGCAAGGATGTTTTTCGCGCCAGCTATTTTTAATTTGTTGAGCAGATATTTCAAGAAGATAGGGCTCCTGTCCAATGAGCACATAAATAGCATAATGAGCATGGCCAAGTTGATGAGATAAGCCTTGTTGTTTGATGAGCATTATTGATCACGATGAGAAACAGTACAGGTATTGCCGGTTATGTCATCTCCTTCATGGAACACCCAGTTATTACAGGTAGCCAATGCTTTTTTACAAGCATTATTCCCCGAACCAGTAAAGGAGCGTCCATAATTGTCGGTTACTACACAACGAACGTCTTGCGGTGTTGCCGGACCTTCCATACAGAAATTTTGCGCCACTCGGCATTTCTCTTTCGTTGAGCGATTACAAAGCGATTGAGCTGCTTGCATTGCTTGATGTAAAGTTTCACCTGTAGCTTCATAGCTTTTTTCCCGAGAATCAAAAGCCATACACTCCCATTGCCCAACAGAAGGTGCTGCGAATCCTAAAGAAGCGAATAGGCTGGCAACTATAAAGAAAATATATTTCATATCTCATCCTTGTTTTAATTTGGCTCTAATTTGCTTAAACGATTAATTATTTGTAGGACGGCATCTTCCCGCATTTCTTTCTTTATCAAAGTCTCTTCCTCGTCCGATCCTAAGATGCGGTCACTATTAATAGTAATCTGTCGGGTGATCTCTACAATACCTGCAGGGATTAACATTTTACCTTTAGCTTCTTGCAATACGAAGTGTACGGAGTAAAACACCTGATACTGTCTGGGGGTGGTTGTTGAACTAACGCTCATAATCTCTTGGCGATATTGATCATTTTTAATAATTAAAATATATCTTGCTTCGGAAAGAGGAACGACATTAACTTTATAAGCTTCCAATTGTTGTTGTAGCAGATTGGGTAAATCTCTATGCCCCTTCTCAAGAACAATACCAACGTCGTTGAGCCAAGCGGGCATATCAAAAAATCCGCGTAAGTGATACCCACACGCGGTCATGAGGATTAGCAAAAAAATAACGAGAGAGCGAGATAAAATTTTCATTAGTTAACAACTAAGTTAATTAATTGCCTATGGGGTACCACAATGGATTTAAGAATTTTTTTGCCTTCAATAAACGAGCCGACATTTTCCTTGGCAAGAATAATTAAATCCTCTTCGGAACTTGTGGTACTGGCAGTAAACTGCGCGCGCAGTTTGCCGTTAACTTGCACTACAAACTCTACTTCATCCGTTTTCAAAGCGCTTTTATCCACTTTTGGCCAAGGGGCGTCAATAATTACTTTGGAAAAGCCAAGTTGTTGCCAAAGATGATGACAAATATGAGGTGTTATAGGCGCTAATAGACGAAGTAAAATGCTAATAGAATTATGAATAAAACATTTATCTTCTTCTGTGGCAAGGGTATAGCTCGAAATTTCGTTAAATAGCTTCATACATCCCGAAACCACTGTATTAAACTGCTGACGCTCATAATCATGATTGGCTTGGGCCACTATTTGATAAACATTAAAACGCGCTTTTCTAAGTCGCGGTTCGCAAACTTGCCAATTTACATGGGCATTTTCACCCATAAGCTCGTTAATTTCACAACAATTCGTGCGATGCTGATAACAAAATGCCCATAAACGCTTTAAGAAACGGTGTGCGCCTTCAACGCCGCTATCCGACCACTCAAGTGATTGTTCGGGAGGAGACGCAAACATGACAAATAAGCGCGCCGTGTCCGCTCCATAGGTTTCTATTAAATGGTTAGGATCAACAATATTGCCCAAAGATTTGGACATCTTGTGGCCATTCTTTAAAACCATACCTTGCGTTAATAACGCTTTAAAAGGCTCATCGGAGTTGAGCAAACCTTCATCGCGCATTAATTTATGGAAAAAACGGGCATATAAAAGATGCATAACTGCATGCTCAATGCCACCAATATATTGATCTACAGGCGTCCAGTATTTGGCGCGGTCATCGAGCATGGCATTATCCTGGCCTTTACATGCGAAACGCGCGTAATACCAGGAGGATTCTACGAAAGTGTCAAACGTGTCTGTTTCCCTTATAGCGTCTTGTTGACATTTAGGGCACTGTACATGCAAAAATTCTGCACAGTGGGCTAAAGGCGAACCATTGCCAGTAAAATCAACGTTTTCAGGTAGAATGACGGGTAAGTCGTTTTCTGGAACAGGGACTATACCGCACTCTTCGCAAATAATCATAGGAATGGGGGTACCCCAATAACGTTGTCTTGAGATTCCCCAATCTCGCAAGCGATAATTTACTGTAGCTTTACCTGCATCTTGTTCTTCTAAATAAAGAGTGATTGCTTTTTTAGCTTCTTCTGAAGATAAGTTATCAAACTGCAAGGAATTTATAAGACTGCCTTCCCCGGTATAGGCTTCTTTTTTATAGTCGTGTTGATTTTCGCCTTTAATCACTTCTTTTAAAGGTAATTGATATTTTTGAGCAAATTCCCAATCCCTTTGATCATGCGCAGGAACCGACATTACTGCCCCCGAGCCATATTGCATTAAAACAAAATTAGCAATCCATACGGGGATTTCATTTCCAGAGATTGGGTGAATTGCTACAAAACCACTATTAATACCTTTCTTTTCCATTGTAGCAAGCTCAGCTTCAGCCATGCGAACCCCTTGACAACCATCCAGGAAGGCTTGTACTTCGGCGCTTTGAGTACCTGCTTGCTTAGCGAGTGGATGATCTGGAGCTATAGCTAAGTAGGTAGCTCCCATCAAAGTATCAGGTCTAGTGGTGTAAATTTTTAATCTTTTTGGTAAATCTTTTACTTTAAATAGGATTTCAGTTCCTTCCGAGCGCCCAATCCAATTACGCTGCATTTGTTTTACTTGCAACGGCCAATCGGTAAGTTCTTCAAGCCCGTCCAGTAGTTCATCAGCGTAAGCAGTAATCTTGATAAACCATTGCGAGATTTCTTTATGCTCTACTAAAGCACCAGAACGCCAGCCACGACCATCTACTACCTGTTCATTAGCCAACACGGTTTTATCTACTGGATCCCAGTTGACGATGGCATTTTTCTTGTAAACCAGACCTTTTTCAAATAGTTTAATAAAAAACCATTGTTCCCAGCGGTAGTAATCAGGTTCGCAAGTAGCAATTTCTCGCCTCCAATCATAAGCATTCCCTAATTTAAGGAACTGCTCTTTCATTGAGGCAATATTTTTTCGTGTCCATTCAGCAGGGTGAATACCATGTTTGATAGCAGCATTCTCAGCTGGTAAACCAAATGCATCCCAGCCGATAGGCTGTAATACATTTTTACCTAATGCGCGTTGATATCGAGCAATAACATCACCTAAAGTATAGTTGCGCACATGGCCCATGTGTAAAGAGCCACTGGGATAAGGAAACATGGATAAACAGTAGAATTTTTCTTTATTTAAGTCTTCAGTAACATTAAACGATTGTTTTTTATGCCAAAATTGCTGCGCTTGCTCTTCGATTTCTTGCGGTTTATAACTGTTATCCATTTTTATAAATAAAAAATAAATCGGGTTGGTTAGAATAACGCCTCTTAGGGTTGTCAGCAATAGTTTCGCTCGGAAAAACCAATTTTCCCTTCTCCGTGGGTCCGCAGAGAAACAAAATTTCCGCTCCTCACGATCGCGGTTCAGATAGCCGAGTAACTGGGCCGCGCACGCCATTAAGCGTAAATTTTTGGTTGGTGAAGCTTAAAAATTTATAGCTAGAAAAAACTGCGAGGCCTATTATAAAACAGCAGCTAAGAAGGACGGGGCCATCCCCATAATAAACCCAGGGGGTAGAGCCAAAAGCAGGATAAAGAGACGCTTGCAGAGTTTTCGACTTAAAAGCAGGTAAAGAGGCGACGATTTCTCCTTTATCATTTATCACGGAAGAGAGCCCGTCGTTATTTGCTAATACCTGGTATCGTCCCGTTTGTAATGATAAAGCTTGTGCCATTTGCAATTGTTGGTACATAGCAAAGGAATGCCCAAACCAGCCATCATCACTAATAGATGCGATCCACTGCGCATCAGGAAGTTGCTTGCGTAACAAGGAAGGATAAGCGAGCTCATAACAAATTAAAGAAGCAATAGGCCGCTCCTTAACCAGAATGGGCTTTTGATGGGATTTACCTGGTTGCATATTGGAAGATGGTAAACCTAACCAATCATTCAGCCGTTGAAAGATTAAAGGGATATATTCGCCAAAAGGTACTAAATGCTGTTTCAAATAGGTTCCTTCTGCATTCCCTAATGCAATCATGGTATTAAAATAGGCTGTCTCTGCCATATTAGCAGCCTGTGGGATTCCTATTAGCACACTGGTATCAAGCTGTTTGGCTTGTTTATCTAATTCATCAAGAAAGTCGGCAATGTAGCTTGGGGGGACGGGGAATGCCGATTCTGGCAACACGATAATATCATTGTCGGCGATTAATTCTTGAATTTTTCGGCTGTAGGTTTTTAATAACCTCCAAAAAATCGTTTCATCCCATTTATCACGCATAGATAAATTTGCCTGGATAATACCGATTTTTTGTGGCTCTGAGGCTACCGTTGTCCAGGATTTATTTAGTAAGGCAGGGCCAAGTAAAATAAAGAGGGCTGCGAGGGTATAAATATATTTATGGGAACGTCCTTTTTGCACTCCCCCAACGAAAAAAGTAGCAGTTAAGCAGGCCAAAAAGCTCACACCATAAATTCCCACAACGGGAATCATAAAGCGTAAAGGCGTTTCGATTTGACTAAACCCAAGTAAAAGCCATGGAAAACCGCTTAGAATAGTTGCTCGGAGAAATTCTCCCAGGCACCATATTGCACTAAAAACAACACAGGAAAATAAAAAAGGGATGTTTCTGTATATTTTCCTGAAAAAAAGTGTGACAAGTCCAATATAAAATGACTGTAGAAAGATAAATAAGAGAGTAATAAAAAAGGAGAGGAGCGGGTGAATGTGCCCATAAACCCGAATGCTCACATATACCCAGGAAACACCTAAGCCAAAATAAGCGAATCCAAATAGAAAGCCCGATAAAAAATTAAATTTTAAAGTAGGGCTTTGTAATAAATAAAATAATATGCCTACCCCGAGGATACTTAATCCCGGGAAGTGAAAAGGTGCAAAACCGAGAGGAACAATAAGACCTGCTAAAAAAAAAGGAATCACCGCCCTAAAAGCAGTCGAATATTTTAATTGCATAATATTTTGGGTAATTTAGCTGCGTAATAGGGTATTTTGGGCAAATGATTGTCTTTTTGCAATTGAAAATGTAGGACATTGAATAACATAGTGGTTTGTTTTTGCTGCGTATCGTAAATTTTGGCACCCCCACGTGTTTATCATATGGCAATAAGGACGATTTATCCTGCCCATTTTTTAGTGTAGGATGACGTAACAGAATCCGCAGGAGTGGGATATGTACAATGTTTTAATCACTGGCGCAGGGAAAATAGGCAGTTTAATTGCCTGTCTATTAACACGCTCCAAAGAATATAACGTGCATTTGGCTGATATCAATTTTGAAGGCACAGACGTCAAACATCTTTTAACAGCCATGCCCGATATTAAAACAGTGGCATTAGATGTCAAAGATCAAGTTGCCATGCAAACCTACCTCCAAAAACATGAAATTGTAGCGGTAGTTTCCTGCTTGCCTTATTTCCTAAATTCGTACGTGGCTAAAGCTGCAAAAGCAGGAAGAGCGCATTATTTTGACCTGACCGAAGATACCTCTGTTACCAAGGTTGTCAAAGAATTAGCTGAAAATGCCAAGACGGCTTTCGTACCCCAATGCGGTCTGGCGCCCGGGTTTGTTAGTATTGTGGCAAATACATTGTTGCAAGAATTTGATGAGTGCCATTATGCCAAGCTGCGGGTTGGGGCTTTACCCCAGCGTACTAGCAATGCTTTACAGTACTCTTTAACATGGTCTACAGAAGGATTGATCAATGAATATGGTAATCCCTGCCATGCTATCGAAGGTGGTACGGATACGCTAGTAAAACCTCTAGAAGACTTGGAAGCCATACAAATAGAAGGCTGCGCATTTGAAGCATTTAATACCTCTGGCGGGCTAGGAAGCCTTGCAGAGTTATACCGCGATAAAATTAATACCCTAAATTATAAGACCATGCGCTATCCTGGCCACTGTGAAAAAATCCGGTTTTTAATGAATGATCTAAAATTAAATGAAGATCGCAGCATTTTAAAGACTATCCTTGAGCGTGCTATTCCAAAAACTTACCAGGATATTGTAATAATTTACGTCGCAACCGGAGGTATAAAACAAGAGGAGCTACGGGAACATAGTTATATCAAAAAAATCTACCCTCAAAAAATTGAAGGGATTAAATGGTCTGCTATCCAAATTAGCACCGCTTCAGGCGTTTGCTCGGTATTGGATTTAATTTTAAGCCAAGAAGACAAATACCAAGGCTTAATTTTACAAGAGTCGTTTACGTTGAACGAATTACTAAAAAACCGCTTTGCTCAGTATTTTGCCTAGGGGAAGAACAATGGAAATATTAGAAACATTAAATATTAAAAATGTAAATCCTGGCGCATTTGCAGGGCACACATGGGAAAGCATCACCAATGAAAAATTATTAGTTTCGGAGAATCCCAGCACAGGTGAAATGATCGCCAAGGTTTCCACTTGCTCATTGGGTGATTATGAAAAAATTGTTAGTATCTCTCAAAACGCATTTCTTAAGTGGCGTGATTTTCCTGCTCCTAAACGCGGCGAAATTGTTCGCCAAATTGGACAAGCTTTACGAAAACATAAAGATGCTTTGGGAACACTGGTTTCCATGGAAATGGGGAAATCCAAGCAAGAAGGCGATGGGGAAGTTCAGGAAATGATAGATATTGCGGATTTCGCCGTCGGTCAATCCCGTATGTTATACGGTAAAACCATGCATTCAGAGCGGCCCTTACACCGCATGTATGAGCAATGGCACCCTTATGGCGTTATTGGGGTTATATCCGCTTTTAACTTTCCAGTAGCCGTGTGGGCATGGAATGCTTTTATTTCAGCAATTTGTGGAAATGTAACTATTTGGAAGCCCTCAGCAAAAACGCCTCTTTGTGCTGTTGCCGTGCAACATATTTGCAATCAAGTACTAAAAGAAAATGACTGCCCTGAAATTTTTTCAGTCTTTATTCCTCAAAATCACGCTATAGCTGAAGCTTTTGTAAAAGACAGACGTATACCACTCATATCATTTACTGGTTCTACCGCAGTTGGAAAGCAAGTAGCGGGTTGGGTGGCTGAGCGATTAGGGCGTTCAATTTTAGAGCTAGGAGGAAATAATGCAATTATTGTTGATGAAAGCGCGGATTTACAATTAGCAATTCCCGCTATCGTATTTGGTGCAATTGGAACAGCTGGACAGCGCTGTACTACCACCCGCCGTTTGTTTGTCCATGAGTCAATTTACACACGGGTAGTTGATAAATTACGTCATGCTTACGAACAAATAACGATTGGAGACCCTTTAGATAGTAACAATTTAATGGGGCCTTTAATTGATAAAAAAGCAGTAGAAGACTTCGAAGAAGTGATTACAGAAATCGTCAAGCTGGGAGGAAAAATTGAATTTGGTGGAAAAGTTTTGACGCGTACAGGTAATTTTGTACAACCTACTTTGATTTCCAACATAAGTAACCACAGCCCTATTGTACAAAAAGAAACATTCTCCCCTATATTGTATGCAATGCCTTTTAAGACGATACAAGAGGCCATTGCGATGCAAAATGCAGTACCCCAAGGTTTGTCGTCAGCCTTGTTTACACTGAATTTAAAAAATGCAGAAATTTTTCTCAGTGCAAAAGGAAGTGATTGTGGCATTGCCAATATCAACATTGGCACATCCGGTGCTGAAATTGGTGGTGCGTTTGGCGGGGAAAAAGACACTGGGGGTGGGAGGGAATCAGGCTCTGATTCATGGAAAGCCTATATGCGCAGACAAACGAATACGATTAATTGGGGAGATAGTTTACCGCTCGCTCAGGGGATTAAATTTAATTTGGCTTCTGAATCGAATAATGAGGAGAAACCAGCTTTTTGAAGCAGGTAATATCATGGAGAAATGTATCCTAGTAACCTGGTTGCAAGCAACCAGGTTTCGATCCTTCATTTTGCGCAAGCTTCCTCAATCGGTTTGGAATTTAATATAAGTAACAAAAAATTAAGGAAAAGTTATGCATGAACCTTTTGTAATTAAACGTGTGGCCGTTTTGGGTGCAGGAGTTATGGGAGCACAAATAGCAGCACATTGTATTAATGCAGGGATAGAAACCTATCTTTATGACCTATCCGCTAAAGAAGGTAATAAAGATAGTATTGTTGCAAAAGCCATTGCGCATCTTAATAAACTCAAGCCGGCTCCATTAGGGACTCCTGACGCAGCAACCCTTCTACAAGCCAAAAATTATGAAGAAAATTTAGAAGATTTGCGTTCTTGCGATTTAGTAATTGAAGCCATTGCGGAACGTTTCGATTGGAAAAAAGAGCTTTACAGTAAAATTACTCCATTTCTTAGTGAAAAAGCTATTTTAGTGAGTAACACTTCTGGTCTCAGTATTAATGAATTAGAAAAAGAATTTCCATCCGATTTAAAACAAAGGTTTTGCGGGGTTCACTTTTTTAATCCCCCTCGCTATATGCATTTAGTAGAGTTAATTCCCGCTCATTCAAGTTCGCAGGAGTTATTAAACTTTCTCGAGACATGGTTAACCAGTCAATTGGGAAAAGGAGTGGTCCGGGCTAAAGATACGCCTAATTTTATCGCCAATCGGGTAGGCGTTTTTTCTTTATTAGCTACTTTATATCATGCTGAGAGTTTTGAGTTAGGCTTGGATGAAGTCGACGCATTAACGGGTAGCTTAATTGGCAGGCCTAAATCAGCAACTTTCCGAACAATGGACGTAGTTGGTTTAGACACTATGCATCATGTAGTAGAAACGATGTATAGCCAATTAAAAGATGATCCTTGGCATCAATACTTTACCTTGCCTGACTGGTTGGTAGGATTAATCAAAGAGGGCCATTTAGGTCAAAAAACGGGGCAAGGTATTTATCGCAAGAATGGTAAGCTCATCGAAGTATATGATACTCGATTAAAAAAATACCGCGAAGCGAGAGGGCAGATCAGCGAGGAAGTAAAAGCCATTATGCAAATTGCTGATCCTCAAGAAAGAATGCATGAATTAACGAACTCCAATAACAAGCAAGCTTTATTTTTAGCTGCCTGTTTTAGAGATCTTTTTCATTATTGTGCTTTTCATTTGCAAACCATTGCTGAAACGGTTCGTGATGTGGATTTGGCGATCCGCTGGGGCTTTGGTTGGCAATTTGGGCCTTTTGAAATCTGGCAAGCAGCTGGCTTGACATATTTGCGCGAAAATATAGAAAAAGCGATTGAAGAAAATAAATCGTTAGCCTCTGTCCCTTTACCTCAATGGCTCCATACGATAGACAAATTTTATACCCGGGAAGGTGCTTTTTCCCCAGCATTTGAAAGTTATCAACCGCGCAGCCAGTTGGAAGTTTATAAGAAACAATATTTTCCCGATAAAGTTTTAAATGAAGCCCCACGGCATTTTAAAACAGTCTATGAAAATGAAGGTGTAAAACTTTTGGATTTTATAGATGACGTGTTTCTTCTCACCTTTAAAAGCAAGGCAAATACAATTGGACAAAGTGTTTTGGATGGTATGGTCCAGGCGTTGGAATATTCAGAAAAAAATGCACAAGGTCTAATAGTTTATCAGTGGGATGAAAATAACTTTAGTTCAGGGGCCGATTTACGCAGTGTTTTAGGATTGATTAAAAACAATGATTACACTGCTTTGGAAAAGATGATTGCAGAATTCCAAAAAATAGCCATGCGCATGAAATACAGCCCTATTCCTACTATAGCAGTACTACGAGGAAGAGCTTTAGGTGGAGGTTGTGAATTAATGCTCCACTGTTCAGCGGTGACCGCTGCTTTTGAAGCATATCCTGGCTTAGTAGAGGCGGGAGTGGGGCTTCTTCCGGCTGGCGGAGGCTGTAAAGAAATGGCATTACGCGCCGCTATGGAAGTCCCTAAAGGGGATCTTATGCAATTTGTTCAACCCTATTTTGAGCAAATTGCCACAGCACAAGTGGCTTCTAGCGCACCTGACGCACTGAACAAAGGATATTTAAAGAGCACGGATAATTGGGTAATGCATAAAAATGAAGTCCTTTTTGCCGCTCTTGCAAAAATTAAAGCAATGAATGCTGCCAATTATATCGCTCCTTTACCACGTAATTTTAGAGTGGCAGGTAGAGAAGGGCATGCTCGTTTACAGGTGGGTTTGGTAAATTGGTTAGAAGGCGGCTTTATTTCCAAGCATGATTATTTTTTGGCAAATCAAATAGCCTACGTCTTATGTGGTGGTGACGTATATCAGAATACATTGGTTGATGAAGACTGGTTATTAAAGTTAGAGCGAGAAGCATTTATTAAATTGGCTGAAACCCAGGAAACACAAGCAAGAATTAATCATTTATTAGAAACGGGTAAACCCCTACGCAATTAATGCCGGAGAATTTAATGACAAGTATTTATGTAGTTGATGTAATTCGTACCCCTGTGGGGAAAGCCCCCCGGGGCGTATTTAAAAATACGCCCCCAGATAGCTTACTAACTTCTGTTATGGACTCTTTAAAAAAGAGAAACAATACGGTGGATTGGGAAAAAATCGGAGACATAGTGATTGGTTGCGCTATGCCTGAGGCCGAACAAGGTATGAATGTTGCACGTATTTCCAGCTTGTTGGCTAATCTGCCTGATTCAGTGCCAGCAATGACGATTAACCGTTTTTGTTCTTCCGGTGTTCAAAGCATTGCTACTGCCGCCGACTCAATACAAAATGGCCATATGCCCTTAGCCTTGGCCGGTGGAGTAGAAAGTATGTCGTATGTTCCTATGGGCGGAAATAAATATACGGCTAACCCTGAAATTTTTAAAAATGAGCATATAGCAATTGCTTACGGAATGGGGATTACTGCTGAAATTGTGGCTGAGCGTTGGAAAATTTCGCGCGAAGAGCAAGATAGGTTTGCTGCTGAAAGTCATAGTAAAGCGGTTGCTGCTCAAGAAAGAGGGGATTTTACTGCGGAAATTACACCGATTGAAGTAATGGCTAGAAAACTTAATCTCCACACCCAGGAACTTCACACAGCGAAACATCTGGTAAACCAGGACGAGGGGCCCAGAGCCGATACTTCTTATGATGCAATTGCTAAATTAAAACCCGTTTTTTCAGTTAAAGGCACTATTACTGCTGGCAATAGCTCACAAATGAGTGACGGTGCCGGGATTGCTTTATTGGCTTCAGAAGAGGCTTTAAAAGCCTATAACTTGACCCCTATAGGGCGCTTATTAAGCTATTCAGTAGCAGGAGTTCCTCCAGAGGTTATGGGTATTGGCCCTATTGAAGCTATTCCCAAGGCACTAAAAAAAGCGGGCTTAACGCTTGATCAGATTGACTGGATAGAATTAAACGAAGCTTTTGCCGCGCAATCACTAGCAGTAATTAAAGAATTAGATTTGGACAGTACTAAAGTTAATCCACTGGGTGGTGCCATAGCATTAGGTCATCCTTTAGGTGCTACGGGTACTATTCGAACTGCAACTTTATTACATGGTTTAAAAAGAACGAAAAAACGCTATGGGATGGTCACCATGTGCATTGGTACCGGCATGGGGGCAGCAGCGATTTTTGAAGCGTTATAAATCAACATCTTAGTTGTAGTTGTATCCTGGTTGCTAGCCAACCAGGTGCAATTCCTTTCATTCGCTAAGATCAAAAACCTGGTTGACAAGCAACCAGGATACAATAACGCATAAGGATGTTAAGCACCAAATTTTTGGTCAGATGATGGAGTTTTTTCTTTTTCACTACTCTCATCTAATTTGCTAAGTTTATCCAATAGCGTTTTAGTTCTTGTGCTGATGCTTCCTTTGTCCATATCGGGAAAGTCTTTTCTGACTGTTTCAACCGCATAACTAAGTGGGTAACCTCCATCTAACAGTCTTAATATTTCTTCCAGGCCAAAGACTTTATTTTGTTTTCTTGATTTATTTGGGTATGGCCAAAAGCTATTGATTTCTTTATTAAGTTGATTTATCGCTTTTTGAATTTCAGTTTTTACTTCGGCAAGAGGATCGTGAGCATCGATTGTTAGTGGATTTTTGTCGCTGTCAGGCTTTTCAGAGAAAAATGTACCATATTGTTGTTGTGGCTTGGCTGCAACAACTGCTGGCACGGGTTTAGCGGGTGGAGTAGAAGCCGCTGGAACGGTTGGGGCTGCTAGCGGAGCAGTAGGAGCTGCTTTCGGCTGGGCAGTTGAGGGGGATAGTGACGTAATTATGGGCTCAACTTTTCTCTTAACCATATCTTCTTTCGCGGTTATGGTTATGTACCCTGATTCTGAATCATTTTCAAAAACTGAAATACCTTGTGATCGTAGGGTTTGCAAAATGAAAGCTTTGGAAGCCTGATCAGAAAAGTCCAAAATAATTTTATCCTGATTCCTTCTGGTATCTCGGGCATAAAAAGCCTGAAACCCTGTATTCATTTGCTTCAAACGAAGTAAATTGTTAATTATTTGTGTGGTTTCTACCGCTTGGTTTTTCTTTTCTATCGTTTGCTTTGGTAACGGTTGTGGTGGAGCAGAGGGCTGCACTATGTTAGTCATGACTGGGGGAGGCGGTGGTAAATCTCTACCAGTTTGGGGTCGGTCTAATGTAGGCATGGACTCTATTGATGGTGCAGCAGCTGCTTGTTCACCACGGGGATTGAAAGTGGGATCAATACGATGGCTAATGCGATCATGAATAATATCATAGGTGCCTAATTGTGTCCCTGATATAATAGGCCTTTGAGCAGAAAGAAATGTATCGCCAGTTGAATGGGGAGGATTTTTTAAATTAGCATCCCCCAGAACAATTCCATTAAAATTTTCTATAAAAAGCGCTGTTTCTGCTTGCTTGGTAAAATCCCCGTGTATATTGACAATATGAAATTCGCGACCCGTAGCAATTTCCTTTACCTTATGAATTTGTCCACGATTGTTTAAACAAGGTTTGTTTCTATAATCACTTGCATCATGAGGATCAACTGGATCAATAGAAAACTTTCCACGCTTATATAGCACTGTTGTGCCAAATTTATGAGTACCTGTTTGCTTCCAATGCTTGGCTATGTCAGAAAGAATCCAAGCACTTTCATCGCATATGTTTAATTGTAGCTGTAGCGCATCAAACTCGGGCGTACCTGGTGCGGGGACTTCTTGTAATGCGATTAAATCGACGCCCCCTGTATGAAGCATCGTATATATATAGTCAGCCATCGCCGCCATGCGGTCAGTTGCAGACACTTGATCTTCAAGGTAAGTAATCCCCAATGGGCTTTTTAGGGACGGTGCTATTGGAGAATTGGGATGTAAAATATTTAAGGTAGCCAAGGTACCAAAGGCTGTACGTTGCACCATTGGCTGATGGTCGGTAATGGGATACATCTTCCCGTCTCTTCCCTGGATAGTGGGAACAGGTTCAGAAGAAATAAGGTAATGAGTCATAATATAATTTTCCCCAGTTTAAGTATTCTCAAATAATACCTATTTTTTTGTTTTGTGTCAAACTAATCGCCTCATTGTGCAAACATTGAGTAGCTTATGTTCCCTCTTATTAATAATCCATTAAAAATCCATGCCCATTATTTTTTTGTTGCAATTAATTTCATTTAGGGTAAACTTTGCTCAATATGAAAAGAAAATTATTGTATACTTCACTGATTGCAATCCTTATTGCAATTGCAGCTTTATCTGCTTGGTTTTTTTGGCCAAAGCCAAGTAATAAAATCACGCTGCGGCCTATTGCATTCAAACATTTGAACGGTTGGCAACAAGCGGATTTTTTTGCCTCTTTTAAAGCATTTAAAATTTCCTGTAGCGCTTTTCTCAGACAGTCCCCGGAAAAGTCAGTGGGCAGCCAATTCATTGACTTAAAGGTAAAAGATTGGATCCCCGCTTGCCAGGCAGCTTTTTCAGTAAATGGCAACAATACACAAGAAATCCAAGCTTTTTTTGAAAAATGGTTTGTGCCGGTAGCTTTCCATGACAACAAGCCAATCAAAGGTCTTTTTACAGGATATTATCTGCCTTTATTAAAAGGGAGCTTAAAAAAGACCAAAGAATATCCAACGCCTATCTATCGTGCACCTAAAAATTTAATTTCCGTTGATTTAGGACAGTTTGATCCTAGCCTAAAACATCATCGCAAGATTAAAGGAAGAGTAAAGGGAAGCTCTTTAGTTCCTTATTTTACACGCAAGGAAATTAAAGCAGGGGCTATAGACAAACATGCTGAGGTGGTTGCCTGGATTAACAATGACGTAGATAGACAGTTTTTAGAAATTGAAGGCTCCGGCTTGTTGCAATTAGAAGATGGCTCGCAAGTTTATATAGGCTATGAAGATCAAAATGGCGCTCCTTATACTTCCATTGCCAAAGTACTAATTGATATGGGGGTAATGACACGTGAAAATGCATCAATGCAACGTATTCGTACCTACCTGAAGAAGCATCCCGAAAAAGTGGAATCTATACTCAACCAAAATAAATCCTTTGTTTTTTTTAAAATTTTAGAACAACAAGGGGCTTTAGGAACGCAAGGAGTCGTGTTAACGCCAGGTTATTCTTTAGCAGTTGACAGAAAATGGGTCCCTATTGGTGCTCCCGTTTGGCTAACTACGACCCGTCCTGGCCAAAATTTTAAACAACAAGTTCCGTTTAATCGCTTAATGATTGCTCAAGATACGGGTGGCGCCATCAAAGGTGCTGTTCGGGGTGATGTCTATTGGGGTGGAGGGGCCTCTGCTGCCAATATTGCCGGCCATATGAAAAACCCAGGGTACTATTGGTTGCTCCTTCCTCGCCACAAGGCTAATCAATTCCAACAAATCACTATTGACCCCAGTTGATTAAAATTACTTCAATTGGTTCATAATTTACTTTATCCCTTACTTATCCTAATCTAAGAATAGATAGTATATAAACGGAGTAACAATGCGTGCTTTGCTCGCGCTAGTTTTGTCTGCTGTGATGAGCATCTCTTATGCAGATGAGATTATAGGCTATTCTGCCTATGAAAATGGGGACTATACTACTGCGTATCAAAATCTGATTGGTTCGGCTAAAAATGGCAATGAGGAAGCAATGTATCTCATTGCTCGTATGTACCAGTTTGGTTTGGGAGTCAATAAAGATCTTAAACAAGCTATTTATTGGTATGAAAAATCCGCCCAAAAGAATTATCCACAATCTGAATTAAACATGGGATTTTTATATGATGCCGGCGAAGGTGTTCCACAAGACTTTAAAAAAGCATTTTATTGGTATTTACGGGCAGCTGAAAAAGGAAACCCTATTGCCCAGCGCAACGTAGGTCTCATGTATGCTACTGGTGAAGGAGTAGAATCCAACGAATTAGAAGCATTTAAGTGGTTTCAAAAATCCGCCGAGCAAGGGTATAGCAAAGCCCAAGTCAATTTGGGTTATCAGTATATGATGGGGTATGGAATCCCTAAGAACATTAATAAAGCTTTTTATTGGTACGAGCAAGCAGCGATGCAAGGAGATGATAAAGGCCAGTATAGTTTAGGTCTATTATACAGCGGTAATTATGGCTATCCTGCCAACCAAAAAGCGGCTACCTATTGGCTGCAACAAGCAGCTAGCCAAGGCCATGTACGTGCTATGGCATACCTGGGTTATCAATATTTAAATGGTTTGGGAGTGGAAGCAGACCCTACTCGCGCTGCATTTTGGTTCCAATCATCGGCAGAGCAAGGAAATTCTTTTGCGCAAGCCCAATTAGGCCAATTATTTTTGAGTGGTACAGGGTTACAAAGAGATTATCAAAAAGCAGCTTTTTGGTTTAATAAAGCAGCCGAACATGGCAATACTATGGCTCAGGGAAAGTTAGGCTACCTATATGCTACAGGACTTGGGGTAACGAAAGATGATATAAGGGCCTATGCCTGGTTAAAAATAGCAGTCAAAAACAGCAATGAACAAGCAAAGCGCGATTTAGAGCGTTTGGAAGAAAAGCTCACTGCAGAGCAAAAAAAGGAAGGGGAGATTTTAATTAATCAGATTAATAAAAGAATTGTAAACGAAGAAGAAGCGGAATAATTATACAGTATTCAAACTTTCCATCACTACGCCGACAGAAACTTTACCTTTATTATCCCGTGCGCGCTTAACAACCGTATAACTAATTAAAATCGTGTCTTGAAATTTTACGTTCGCCACCACTAAAAAATATTGGCTTTCCAGTGTTATTTGTTCTATGGGAATATCACTCCTCTTCAGCAAGGGCGTAATACTCTGCAAATTATCTATCCCTTTTTCTTCTCTGGCCTTAATTATTTCCTTTGCAGTGGCATCATCTATACCATTACCTAAAGCCATAAGTACTTGTTTGGGAGCTGTATTTATATTTATGGAGGTGACTTCAGGCAGAGCGGTAACCCAGGGTTCAAGTGATTGATAAAGTGCAGGGGTTACATCAGCAATTAAACGAAATTCAGAAATATTTTGTAAGGGTAAGTTACTGGGTAAATAAGGTGGTTTTTGAGCCAGATAATAGTCAAGAAATGGATCTTTCCCTTTATCTAAACGATAGGGGCTCACCCAGTGCGTTAAAGCAGCACTCAGTGTTTTTTGTTGAGAGCTATTAATGGGAACGGCAATATTTTTTAAAAGTTGCAGGAAAAAAGTTTGGTATTTTTTGTCTTGCACATTATTTAGATTAAATTTAGCTTGCAGGTCGATAATTTCCCCAGTCACCTTAAATTCAGAGTAATCAGTTAGAAAATTGGGAGGAGGAACAATCGATGATGAAAAAAACATTTTCTTTTGGCCTAATTTATCTAAAGCCCAAAATAGAACTCCTTGCGTTGCCAAGTACATCTTATCATGCGTGGTAGTTAACTGCGTACGATAAATATCTAATTGTAAACGCATACTCATAGCAGTGGCCGCTATTGCCACTAAAGTCATAATAAATAAAGCAGTAAGAAGGGCGCTCCCCTGCGATTTACGCTGCATAGAGTGAACCTGGTATAATCAATAGCAGACTCATATTTCCCCATTCTTTTATGGTTAGTGTTAATTGTACGGCTATGGGAAGAGGCTCTCTTTTCAGGCTTCTTGTTTGTAGGCTTTCTTGCCAAGAATCAAGTACTTGCCTGTTTCTGTCCAAGTAGGCAAAAGTACATTCCGACAGGTTATGTAAAATAATTTCTTCTTCGCTATGACGGTCTGGCGAATCTGTACGTTCCCAGCTTTGCCGGATTAAAGAATTGTTAGTACAGCGATACGCTATTCGTTTTAACGTGCTTCGTTTTTCTAGCGCTTGCGGGTTTAATAAACCACCGCGCGTAAATTCTAAATAGGTATGCTCGCCTATGAAGGCAGGGGCAATAGTCATTTCAGCCTCTCGAATAGGACGGTCAATTGTCTGCTCGATATCTTTATTCATCAGAGCTAATGCTAATTGCAATTCACTTAAACGACTGGATTGCTCATTCAAGCGCGTTCTTGTTTCAAAAGCTTGATATAATGCAGTAGAGGTTATTACTGCAAGAATGGCAAAAACAACCAATGCAATCATAATTTCTATGAGAGTATATCCCATCAACTTATTATTCATTATTAAACCTATACCCTATGAGAGTATGAGTAAATGGACCGCTTTTATTTTTGCTTATTACCACAACAATTTTCTGCATTTTTTTAACGGAGGTTGGCAGCAGCTTAACTCGCCAATACCACGAAACACCTAACATTTCTGTAACCTGGGAAACCTCTTCATTTACTTGTAAAGGTAATAATCCTAGCTGAACCATAGCAATTCCTTGCATCCCAACCCAGTGCGCAATCGTTTTTTCTTTAATCCTTTGAGTGTAATTAACATCTTGTGAGCTCGCTTTTAATAAAGCGGTCAAAGCAATTGCTATAATTGCCAGAGCTAAAAGTACTTCGATAAGGGTAAAGCCCTTTTTTGCACTCATTTGGGTTTCTCAATAAAAAATTCCCCGCGGTTAGTCCCATTTATGGTCACGAGTGGCTGTTTTTTCTCATTATTAACCCGCAGGCTAAAAGGTGTAATGTCACCGGCATTATTAATAACAATCGAAGGATTTGATTTACGTTCGGATATAAGCTGAATTTGTGCATTTTTAGGAAAATTTCGCGGGTGAAATACCCCTTTCGCCGGTAAATTTTCCCATTTGTTTGGGGGGACATAGCGCAATACAGTATATGAATTCTGGTTGATTGCGATGCCAAATGTACTTGACTCTAATATAGCTCGCTGTTTTATTAGTTGTAAATAATTTACAAATTCTTCTGCCGCGATAGTTACCCTGCGCGATTCGCCAAAATCTCCAAAAGCAAGCAGTGCAAAGCTTAAGGTAATACCAATAATGACCAAAACGATTAATATTTCAATTAAAGTAAAACCGCGTCTTACTTTATTTAGCATCCCAATTTCCGATTTCGGCATTAATTCCACTACCACCTGGCTTCCCATCCGCCCCTAATGTAAAAATATCGATTTCACCATGTTGCCCTGGATTGAGATAAAGATAATCTCTATCCCAAGGATCTTTTGGTAACGATTTAAGATATTGCTTCCAGTCACGGGGAACAGGACTAGAGGCAGGTTTTTCTACCAGGGCTAAAAGCCCTTGGTCTGTAGTAGGGTAATTGCCATTATCCAGCTTATACAGATCCAGCGCATTTTGAATAGAAAGAATGTCTTGTTTTGCTTTAACTGCTCTTGCTTCGTCGGGTCTTCCCATAATTTTAGGCACAACAATGGAAGCCAAAATACCTAATATAACTACCACGACCATAATCTCAATCAATGAAAAACCTTTGCTCATACGCATAAAAAACCTCGCAAGTTAACCTACTAATTGCTCCATAGAAAAAATCGGCAATAAGGTAGACAATACAATAAATAATACCACTCCGCCCATCATAATAATTACCAGGGGCTCCAATAGGGTAAGAGCTGTATCAATCACGCGTTTTACTTCGTTATCCATATGTAACGCGGCTCTTTCCATCATTGGAGCCAGTTGGCCACTTTTTTCACCACTCGCAATAAGATGTACAGCCATAGGATTTAAAAAGCCTGTGTCTTTTAGTGCTTGACTAATAGCAGATCCTTCTTTTACTTTTAAAGCGGCATTTTCAAATGCTTCGCGCATAATACGGTTATTAATTAAGCTGGTCGCAACACGCATGGTCTCTAAAACACTCACTCCTGCAGCAAATAATATACTAAAAGTATGAATATAGCGGGCAACATTTATCGATTTTATAAGGTAGGCAATCATTGGAATTTTTAAAAGTGTACGATGCCATATGGTTTGAATTGGGGCGTAGGAAAGACTTTTCATAAAAATGAATAATAAAATAATTAAAAATCCTAACAAATAAAAACCATAGTTTTTGGTAAAGTGGCTTATGCCAATGAGAACAAGTGTCATTTGTGGGAGAGCTTGTCCACTTCCACTAAAAACCTCAATAATTTTGGGAACTACAAAGGCTAATAAAAAGCTGATAATCGCTATGGATACAATGATCATTAACGAAGGATAAATTAAAGCCTGTTGAATTTTTTGCCGTGTTGCTTGCTGTTTTTCCGTATAATCAGCCAGTTTTTCTAGTACCACATCTAATTTACCCGTTTGTTCCCCAGCAGCTACAGTTGCCCTGTAAAGCTCAGGAAAAGCATTCGGATACTCACCCAAGGCTTGGGCTAATGAAAACCCTTCTAAAACCTTCGATCGTATGCCAATAATCAATTGCCTTATTTTATCTTTTTCGGTTTGCTCACTTACCCCTCGTAGAGACTCTTCTATGGGAATACCGGCGGACAATAGTGTAGCTAATTGACGAGTAAACAATGATAAATTTTGTGCAGAAAGTCTATTTTTATGACTTATTTGTTTGGTTTTTTTTAATGTATAAATATGAGTAGGCACCAACCCCTGGTCCCGTAATAATTGTCTAGCATGTCTCTCCGAATCAGCTTCAATTATTCCTTTACAAGAAGATCCTGATTTTTTTAGAGCTTGGTATTGATAAGCGCCCATTAGCAAAGCTTCTAAGCAAAATGATTAGTTTAATCTATTGGGTTTGACAAGTCACTTAAGGTACACTAATCGAAGCAAATCATGGAGAGAAGAATGAGCAAAAATGAAGTATTAGATGCTATAAATAAGTATGAAGCCAAATTTGTTGACTTACGATTTACTGATACCTTAGGCAAAGAACAACATATCACTATTCCCATTTCTTCGGTTGATGAAGAATTTTTGGAGTATGGCAAAATGTTCGACGGTTCTTCCATTAAGGGATGGCAGAAGATTCACCAATCCGATTTAGCATTAGTTCCCGATCTCTCTACTATTTTACCTGATCCTTTCTACCAAGAAAGTACATTAATTATTCGCTGTAACGTGGTGGATCCTCAAACTATGTTAGGGTATGACCGGGACCCGCGTTCTATCGCTCAAAGGGCCGAAGCCTATATGCGCTCGACCGGCATTGCCGATGAAGTATATTTCGGCCCCGAACCCGAGTTCTTTATTTTTGATGATGTACGTTGGGAAACCAACATGAGCGGTTCTTTTTATCGTATTGATTCGGAAGAAGCGCATTGGAATTCTGGTAAAGCATTTGAAGGCGGAAACATAGGACATAGACCGAATGTAAAAGGTGGTTATTTCCCTGTGCCACCGGTTGATTCTTCTCAGGATATTCGTTCTGCTATCTCTCTAATGCTCGAGTCTTTAGGGATGGTAGTAGAAGCACACCATCATGAAGTAGCTACGGCAAATCAATGTGAGGTAGCAACCCGATTTAATTCGCTCACCAAAAAAGCGGATGAATTACAAATTTTAAAATATGTAGTACATAACGTAGCCCATAATTTTGGTAAAACAGCTACATTTATGCCTAAGCCTCTTGTCGGTGACAATGGCAGTGGCATGCATTGCCATCAATCTTTGGCTAAAAATGGCAGCAACTTATTTTCGGGTGATCAATATGCTGGGTTGTCGGACTTGGCACTTTATTATATTGGCGGCATTATTAAGCATGCACGGGCATTGAATGCATTTACCAACCCTGCAACCAATAGCTATAAACGTTTAGTACCTGGTTTTGAAGCGCCTGTTCTTCTTGCTTATTCAGCACGCAATCGTTCTGCAGCCATTCGTATTCCTCATGTGGGTAATCCTAAAGCAAGAAGAGTTGAGGTGCGTTTCCCTGATCCAGTGGCTAATCCATATTTAGCCTTTAGTGCAATGATGATGGCGGGTCTCGACGGAATTCAACGTAAAATTCATCCCGGACAACCCATGGATAAAGATCTTTATGATTTGCCACCGGAAGAGTTAATTGATGTGCCCACAGTATGTGGTTCTTTGGAAGAAGCAATGCGGCATTTAAAAGAAGATCAAGAGTTTCTTCTACAGGGGGATGTATTTAGTAAGGAATTTATAAATAGTTACATTACACTAAAAGAATCTGAAATTTCACAGGTAAGGAGTTTTGTACATCCTTATGAATTTGAATTGTATTACAGCAGCTAAGAGATAAAGATTGAAAAAATTTATTGGATGTCTTGCCCTGCTCGTAACAACCGCTTTGCGAGCAGAAATTTATACCTGGACTGACAGCAGTGGAGTGGTTCATTTTAGTGATAAGCCACACGTAGGTGCTACTGAGGTAAAACTACCGTCCGTACAAACTTTTTCTAATCCACCACCCGCTGAAAACTCTGCACCTGCTTCATCCCAACCTGAAGATATTTCGGTAGAAAATGCCGTTAATTCGGAGGAAAATGCTTATAAAATTACAATAATGGAACCAGCTGATCAAGCGACTATTCGGAACAACCAAGGATATGTCCCCATTGTTATCAGTATGGAACCGGAATTAAAAAAAGAAAATTCTTTGCAATTAATATTCGATAATAAACCAGTAGGCGAACCGCAAGCTGCCACGGTTTTTTCTTTACGAGACGTAAACCGCGGTACGCATACCATTGCTATTCACGCATTGGATGAAGAGGGCGAAGTCATTGCCACAAGTAATACAGTGACGTTTTTTATGCATAGGCCTAAGATTGGTGGCGGTTAGGAAATGAAATCTATGAAAAAGACAACCTTGATTATGCTATCGCTACATCAAGGCTACATATATTGAAGAAGCCTCAGTCGTAGCCTTGATGAAGTGAAGCGAAATCAAGGAATAATTGATCCCTATAGTCATACTTGAAATTTATAAACTTACCCTCATATACGCATGAACAAAAGTATGAGGAGATTTTTTCATGGCGAATAAGCAACAAACTATGGGCTTTCAAACTGAAGTTAAACAAATGCTTCATTTGGTAGTGCATTCGCTTTATAGCAATAAAGAAATATTTTTACGCGAGTTAATTTCAAATGCCTCTGATGCATTAGATAAACTCCGCTTTCTTGCACTCGCAAATAGTGAATTGTATGAAGGGGATTCTGACCTAAAAATCACTGTTGAATACAATGAAAAGCTTAAAACGATTACTATTTCTGATAATGGAATTGGTTTAAGTTGGGATGAAGCGGTTGAAAATTTAGGTACTATAGCCAAGTCAGGTACCAAAGAATTCCTCAGCCATCTTTCTGGTGAAAAGGCTAAAGATTCTCATCTAATTGGTCAATTTGGGGTGGGATTTTATTCTGCTTTCATTGTTGCCGATAAAGTCACTGTTAAAAGTAGAAGGGCTGGTTTAAAACCTGAAGAAGGGATCGTTTGGGAGTCTACAGGTGAAGGTGAATTCACTATCAGTCAAGAAACTAAGAAGACCCGCGGAACGCAAATTATTTTACATATTAAAAAAGAGGAAGAAGAGTTTTTAAGTGACTGGCGTTTGCGTAGCATTATAAAAAAATACTCTGATCATATTTGTTGGCCTATTGTAATGAAAACAATGGACGAAGAGGGCAAGGAAACTACAGATTTTGAGGCGGTAAATAAAGCAACAGCATTATGGACTTTGCAAAAATCAGAAATTACTGATGAAGAATATATAGAGTTGTACAAACATATTTCACATGATTATCAAGCTCCTTTGATTTGGTCTCATAATCATGTGGAAGGTAAACAAGATTATATTAGCCTTCTTTATATTCCCAGCCATGCACCTTATGATTTATGGAACCAGGAAGTCAAACATGGCTTGAAACTTTATATTAAGCGTGTCTTTATTATGGACGACGCTGCTCAATTTCTCCCACGTTATTTGCGTTTCGTTAAAGGGATTATTGACGCCAGTGACTTACCTTTAAATGTTTCGCGAGAAATATTACAAGACAATCGTCAAGTAGACAGCATTCGCTCCGCTTGTACCAAACGTATTTTATCGATGTTAGAGAAATTAAGTACTGATGATAAGGAAAAATATCAAACATTCTGGGATCAGTTTGGACTGGTTCTCAAAGAAGGACCTATTGAAGATCCGGCTAATAAAGATACTATCGCCAAGTTGCTGCGTTTTGCCACCACGCATAGCACTTCGGAAAAGCAAGACATTGCCTTAGAAGAATATGTTGGTCGAATGCAAAAAGATCAAGACAAAATCTACTACATCACCGCTTCTAGCTATAATGCCGCTAAAAATAGTCCTCATTTAGAAATCTTTAAAAAGAAAGGAATAGAAGTTTTACTCTTAAGTGATCGCGTCGATGAATGGTTAGTAAATTACTTAGGCGACTTTGATGGTAAAAAACTCCAATCAATCAGCAAAGGCAAAGTTGATTTAGAAGATGAGAAAGAAGTAAAAGAGAAAGAAAAAAGTTTAGCTCCTCTCTTAAAACATATTAAAGAAGTGCTAGGTGAACGTGTTAAAGAAGTGCAGGTCACTACCCGCTTAACCGACTCCCCAGCTTGTGTCGTAGCTGATGAACAAGATATGGGTCTTGAAATGCAAAGAATTTTGCAAGCAGCCGGTCAGCAACTTCCAACTATAAAACCTATATTCGAGATAAACCCGGAACATCCTCTTATTAAAAAACTGCATGATGTGCAAGATGATGAACAATTTAAACAATGGGTAATCGTGCTGTTTGAACAAGCCGTGTTAGCCGAAGGGGGGCAATTGGACAACCCGGCAGATTTTATACGCAGGGTCAATAAATTGTTAATGGCGTCATAGTAGGTTACGTCGTAGTTACCTGTATTATGTCCCGACATAATACAGGTCTGCTACTGGAACTATTCGGCTCGCATGTCATCATGGATTAAGCAATACGCATTCTGGGTTTTTTATCTTGCGATAAAAAAAAGCTCGCAAAATGCGAGCTTTTTAGCGTCATGCGCTTTTTATTCGTCAGTTAGACGGAAATATTTTGTGCCGAAATAACGTTGTAATTTTTTGCGTATTGTACCACGGCTTATGCCTAGCATTTTAGCTGCTTGGAGTTGATTGCCTCTGCGCTTTTCCATAACCGCTTGTAATAGAGGAGGTTCAACTTCAGAAAGGATCATGTCATATAATCCATCAATTGATTTGTTTTTATTTTCGGCGAGAAATCTGGTAACTAAACCATACACTAAATCTTGAAGACCTTGATCTTGGCGATTTTCAATTGCAGTATGATTTTCAGCAACATTCATCATTATAAACTTCCTTATTTTAGTTAATTACCTATTCCAACGCTTCTTAAGTTTTTACCCTAAAAAAGCAAAATTAATTGTACATGAAGGACATTTGAGAAGCTAGTTTGACTCAATTAATTAATTAAAAAAATTTCTCGTTCAATTAGTTGACTTATGGAACAATCCGCGGCCAGTGTAGAAAGGGAGTGTCTTAGTTGCATTAATTTGTTTTGCATTCGGGTAACCGCTGCTTTTTCACTCAAAAATTCAGCCACCATTTTGCTTAATTCGCGCGCATTAAAGTCATACTGTAAAAGTTCAGGAACAATCATAGTATTTTGTAATAGATTACATAGGCCCAGGTATTTAACTTTAATGAGCTTCATAGCAGCTATATAAGTTAACAAAGAAGCTTTATAAACAATACACATAGGCTTGCAAAGAAGGGCACATTCCAGTGAAGCTGTACCGGAAGCTACTACCACTGCATCACTACATGAAACCGTTTCTAACATAGCATTTTGCGTAAGTGTATAAGATAAGGGCATGTGCCTTAAATAACTTTCAACCAATTCTGCTTTAATGGTTCTGGCAACCGGAATAACTACATGTAAATCCGCCGGAAACTGTTGGGAAAGTAATGTCATACCAGCTGCCATAATGGGTAAATGCCGCTCTATCTCATGTGTTCTACTGCCGGGCAGTAATGCTATAATTTTTTTATTCTTAGGGATATTGAGTTTTTTACGTATTTCTTCCGTGTTTTCATTTAGTTTTACCGTATTAACTAAAGGATGACCTACAAAAGAAACAGGAATATCGGCAGCTTCGTATATTTTTTTTTCAAATGGCAAAATAACTGCCATGTGATCCACATTTTTTTTGATTGTAATCAGTCTTTTTGCTTTCCATGCCCATACTTGGGGACTAATGTAGTACACCACTTTGATATTTAATTTTTTTGCAAACTGTGCCAAGCGAATATTAAAACCTGGGTAATCCACCAGCACTAATAAATCCGGTTTTTCATTAATTAGATGTGTTTTTATTAACTTAAAAGCTTTTTTTATTGTTTTAAAATGGCGAATTACTTCGGAAAATCCAGTCACACCATATTTGGCTAAATCGCTAATTAATTCAGCACCTGCTTCTTTCATATGATCACCACCAATACCCGTAATGCGGAGTAGGGGGTGCTTTATTCGCAATTCACTAATAAAGGAGGCTGCATGAATATCACCTGATTCTTCACCGGCCACAACAACAATATGTTTAGGCTTGGTCATAGCGAGCAAGTAAATTGCTTTTAATAAGAGAAGTAATTTGTTCCGCGGTATCTAAAGCATTTAAGCCATCTTCACCAGTAACCAACGGTACAGTATCTTTTTCGATGCATTGAATGAAAGCTTTAATTTCCTCTAATAAAGCATCTCCTTTTTCAAAAACAGATTCATGCCTTGTAATTTCTGGAATACCAGGAAACATTTCACCCTCACCCTTTTGAAAAACAGCAAATTGTTTATTGTGAAAATCAATCGAAATATAGGAGTTGGGTTGGAATATGCGCGTTTTACGTTCTGTTTTGAAGCTTATGCGGCTTGCGGTGACATTAGCAACACAACCATTTTCAAAACTAATCCGTGCGTTGGCAATATCAATATCAGAGGTTAGAACAGGAGCTCCTTGGGCTTCAATGTGTTTAATGGGGCTGTTAACAATACTTTGAATTATGTCAATATCATGAATCATCACGTCTAAAATAACATTAACATCCGTACCACGGGGATTAAACGGTGCTAACCGTTGTGATTCAATAAAAAGGGGATGATCTAAATGCTCTTCTAAAGCCAAACGAGCGGCATTGAAACGTTCCAGATGGCCTACTTGTAATTTTACGTGATGTTTTATAGCAACTTGTATTAACTCTCTTGCCTGGTTTACCGTTTCAGTAATAGGCTTTTCAACGAGTACATGAATACCGTTCTGTAAGCAATCTTTTGCTATTTGAAAATGAGCGTTAGTAGTCGCTGCAATGCTCACCGCATCCACTTTTCCGAAAAGTTGATGGTAATCATTATAGGCAGAAACCCCGAGTTCATCGGCTACAGACTGGCATATTGCAGGATTGACATCACAAACGCCTACTAAATCAACATTCAACAATGATTTGAATTTTTGGGCATGAAATCTCCCAAGATAGCCAACACCTATTACGCCACAACGAATTTTTTGCATAGATAAAATACTGCTAATAATTTGAGCGTATTATCTCATTATCTCTGGGACATGGCAATTTTAGGCTTATTCACCAGCATCTTTACATTCATTTCTTGAGTTTTCCTCACATAATGACTCGCAATCATCAGAAGCATCGGATGACGCACACTTATTCATGCAATCGCTAATGCGCTGTTGATAGCAGGTTTGTTGATCATTTTGCTGATCCTGTGTGTCAGTAGATGATAATGCGTCGTCAGCATTTGCAGTAAAACTCAGGGTAGTAATAAACAGCAAAGTTAAAATTCTAATCATTTAATCATCCTTATGATTTATCCAATCAGCGTAATGGGGTTGCCTGCATGCTGCTTTATTGTATTAGCCGCCTCTACTACTACAGGAAAATATATTCTCATGTGTTGATAGGAACTACTTTGGCTAATAAATTCAAAGGTAGTATTATAAAGTTTAATAAATGTACCATCCGATTGAATTTGTAGTAGAACTTTGTTGATTTCATCTATTTTATCGTTGTTTTCTAACGTGGCGGCAATCCCTAATCCTTCGCCTACGTTATATTCTTCTGGCAATATTTTAATGATATCAGAATGCTGATTTTGTAAATAAGCAGCACTTAAATGGTTAATAAATATAGCAGCGATCTTTTCCGATTTGAGGGCAAGAACCATATTGCTCTGATCTTCAAAAGGAATGGTCGTTAATTCGCCTATAAAGTTTTGTTGTAAATAATCTATATACACTCGACCAGTTAACGCGCCGACGGATTGTCCTTTTAAATCCTCCACACTTTCAACCTTACTACTTGCCAAGACTAAAAAACTTCCTTTCGCTACAAGGTAAGGGATGCTAAAACTAAATTCTGTTTTTTTGTCGGAAGTAATCACTAGAGAGCCTATGACAAAATCTACTTGATTTTTTAGCAGGGCAGGATAAAGATCAAAATAACGCATGGGAGTATACGAACACGTCCAAGCCAAGCGTTTACATACTTCATTCATGAGATTAATGTCTGCCCCTCTCGGTCCACTTACAGGATCATTGACTGAAAAAGGAGGATCATAAATAGGAACGCCAATTTGAACAGCTGAAAAACAGGTAAGAGTAACCATCAAAAGCATGAGGGTTAAAATTGGGTATATTTTTTGCATGCATTTTCCTTCCGTGAATCACCTCAAAAATATAAGTGAGTCGACTAAGTTTATCAAGACAAAAAATTGCAGGTTGCTGATCGATCATATTTTTTGAATATCCTTGCAGGCTTGGCACCTGCCAGAATGACTCGATTACATTTGCTCTGTATCAATCCTGCTTTATAATTAATTTTGAACTGCATAATTTATTTTGAATCATGCATTAACTCTAAAAGAGTATGTAAATGATCCGCTTCCTTTGCAGGCTTATCCCAACGAATGCGATGAATACGTGGAAAGCGTAAAGCTAGTCCGGATTTGTGGCGAGTGGAAAAATTAATCGCATCAAAAGCTACTTCAAATACTAATTCTTTTTTGAGCTCCAATATAGGGCCGAATCGATTAAGAACATGATGGCGAATCCAGTGATCTAGTTGATGCAACTCTTCGTCTGTGAAGCCAAAATAGGCTTTTCCTACGGGTAATAATTGGTCCTCTTGCCATACACCGAATGTATAGTTCGAATAAAGAGACGAACGTTTTCCATGTCCGCGTTGCGCATACATGAGAACTGCATCTATTAAAAAGGGATCACGTTTCCACTTATACCATAGGCCACTGGGTCTTCCTGGTATGTAAAGGCTATCTTTTCTTTTTAGCATCAATCCTTCAATTTGCTTGTCTTGTAGTACTTGCTCCTTTAAAGCGATTAAATCATCTGAATGGGTAAAAGGTATATTATCTGATAAATACATGCGCCTTGGTTTGTGTATGTTATACCAATCTTCTAATTGTTTTCTTCTTTGAAGATAGGTTAACTCATAAAGGGGAGCTCCTTTAATCGCCAAAATATCATAAAGAATGATTGCTGCGGGTAATTTTTCGATTATTTTTTTATTTGGCTTTTTACGATTTAAACGTTGTTGTAAATCGTTAAAAGAACCGATTTGTTTCTCTGTTCGTATAACTAGCTCACCGTCCAGCACTACTTCTGCTTGTATTTCCGCAAGAATATCAGGAAAGGACGCATTAATTAGATCACCTGTACGAGAGAAGAGTGCTTTTCCTGCTTTATTGCTCACTACTTGTACTCTTATCCCATCATATTTTGGTTCAAGAGCGAATAAGTCGGGAGTAATCGTGGGTAAATCTTTTTTCTTGAGTGCATGGGAAAGCATTACCGGATGAAAAAATAATTTTTCTTCAATTACAGGAGCTGGTAATTTTTCGGCGAGCCAGGCAAAGAGCTCAAGATACGGAGGTGAAATAGCATGCCATAAGCGCTCAATCTCTTTTATATCTACCGCTCCTAACTCAGATAATACTTTTTTAATAAAACGGCTAGAGACGCCAACTCGAAGGCTGCCAGTGCCCAATTTTAATAGGGCCCATCTTTCTACTGCATTCCCTCTATTTAATAGTTCAATTAAATAGCTGGCATATTGCGTCTCATTTATTGTATTAAAGGTAAGCACAATTTCAGACAACTTAGGCATAGGTAATTCTTTGTTTGTAGGCCAAAGCAAGGAAATGGTGTCCGATAAATCGCCTACATAATCTAGCGAAAGACTAAATAAATAAGGATCGATACGGTTACTAATTATTTCTTTAATAAGGGAACGTTTGAATGTGGGGAAAAGGAGCGTATTAGCTAGAATGGCTAATGCATATCCTCTTTCTGGATCGGGAGTATGTTTAAAATAATTTTGCAGTAATTGTGATTTTTCCAGGGTACTATAAGTGAAATAAAGATTATTTAATAACTCGGCAAACTCATTCATTTATCGGCCTCATCATAACCTAATAAATGTAATGATTTAGCTTTCATTCCAAGCTGTCTTAAGGCATAAACAAGTGCCTCTTCTTGCCCATGGGTAACCCAGACTTCTTTAGGGTTTATCTCTACAATCGTTTTAATAAGTTCGTTCCAATCGGCATGATCAGATATTACCAGAGGTAAATCTATTTGCTTTTGCTTGGCACGTGCTCGTATTTGCATCCACCCGGAGGCCATAGCCATACGCACGTCTACTACCCGTGTCCATTTAGCTTTGCAAGGCAGAAGGAGGGCAGAATACAATCTTACCCTGCATATCTTTTAAACTTTCTATTTTTTGTAAACTACCTAAATCCACTCCTATTGATTGATAATAATTACAGTATTTTTCAAGAGAAGGGTGCAAATAAAGTGTGTGTTGATAATCCATAAGCCGCAAGGTTTTAATAATTCGCTGGCATTTACCAATAGGATATACCGCTAGCAAATGACAAAAATTATTAAAAATATGTAGTGAAGAGAGTAACTTGGTTAATTCATCTTCAATAGCGGGATGTTGAAAAACAGGCAATCCGAAAGTTGCCTCTGTAATAAAAACATCACAAGAACATACATTAAACGGCTCGCAGGTAGGATCAATAGCTCTTTTATAATCTCCAGAAAAAATAATTTTTTGATTCGCATATTCCATTACTATTTGTGCACTTCCCAAAATGTGCCCTGAAGGAATAAAAGTGAGGCTTACACCATTGAGCTGAGTTTGCTGATTATAAGACACTTCAAAATAATCTTTTGCACATCCATCACCAAAACGAATCTTCATAATGGAGATAGTAGCAGGAGTGGCAAATACCTTTTCATGTCCGGCACATGCGTGGTCGGAATGAGCATGACTTATAATTGCAGTGGAAACGGGAGATGAAGGGTCAATATAGAAATCCCCTGGTATACAATATAATCCTTGCTTTTTTGTAATTAACCAGTCTCCCAACTGCATGCAACAATTACCGCGGTGAAGTTATTATCGGGGGGGCCTTATCTGAGGCAGAAGAAGCCTTACGAGGGGTTCCCATAGGCGGCATTTGCCCAGTAACTGAAGCCTTACGTGGAGTACCAAAAGGCTGCGGGGCTGTAGAATAAAATGGGAGATTTCGCACCTCATCAGCTCTTTCTGTGTTCTCTGTTAACAGATTCTCAGAGTTTGCCCTACTCATTGATAAGATAATACTGTCTTCGCCCATAATTTGGAATTGAAGTACTGAATCTCTGATTAATTGCTCGCAAAATTCAAAATCCTCAGACTCCCAATAATATTGATAATAATAAACCATCGCCTGCAGTAAATAATGATTAACCATCTGCATATCAAGAAAATAATGTTCATCGGAAATGTGTTTAGGAGGATTAGGAGCGTATATATATTTAAGTAGTGTATTAACGGACTCATAAAAGCGTCGGAATTGTGGCATGGACTCACTGGGAATCCACCATATTGAAAAGATATTATGACGTTTTACCGAAGTTTTATTAGGAAGCAAAAACTTTTCATACACTAGCCTATGCAGGGGATCGCGAAAAGGCGTTTGCGGGGAAATAATGACATCATCAATTGCCAATGAGGCACGTACAGAAGAAGGCAAAGAACCTTTGCGATCAGTGGAAAATAATGCAGCCGCTACTTGAGTAAATGGGAATTCCGATTTATTTAACTTTCTCTCAAGCAAACTATTAAACCCGGTTGGCTTGCCCATTGGCAGAGAAATGAATGGGGGAGCAGTAGGAATACGCGCAGTGGTATCCTCCGAATCTACTCTTTTCGGGGCCTGTTCTTCATCTACTGCTTGCGCCGGCATCTCAACAATATGAGAAATTCCTCTATCGATAGGCAGTCTTTCTCTTTTCTCTCCACTGAAATATTGGACAAATTCCATTAAAGAATTTGGTAATGCGTTAGTTCTATAAAATTCAACTGTAGTTAATCTAATATCCGCTAGCCTTTGCGTTAAACCGTCAGCAGCTTCACTAAATTCCAGTTGGTATTTGCCGAAATCTTTTCTTTGTGCGAACGCTTTGTCAAATGCACTGAGAACCTTATCGCCTGACTTTATTGCACCAGCTGCTTTTTTCGCTTGGATGCTTTCATAAAAAGCTGTCCAAACTAAATCAAATGAACGTGTGAACTCTTCGAATGTTTTGTTTGCAACATATACGAGAGTTTCAGTAATCTGACGGCCCTCCGGGCTCATGAAAAGCCAGTGTTCTCCATACGCTGCACCAATCGTTTTACATTGGCTAAGCATTGCATGTAAGTTATAAACGCGGAGAATACTTCTATATACGTTGCGGATATTATTAAGCCGGGAGGCCATTTCTCCAGAATCAGCTAAAGTAATTTCCCAGTATCCCCACTCCTGATTTGTGGGATCTTGCAGCGCCGGGGGTAGTGTGCAAGGCAGATCTCCTGGGCACTCTCCTTCTAGAAAATGATCAATTTGTTCTAAGGACAGCGATGCTATACTACTGCGATAATCATTACCGCTAACTCCCGCTGCGATTAATGCTTGCATAAGCCAGTGGGGCAATCGCTTCCTTCTTAACTCACTTATTGCAGGCCTATGCGTTTGGGTCATATCAATAAATGGGATTACTTCAAGTTCAAGCGTAAACGATTCCGATCTACACATTAGATACATTATTTTGAAAACTTGCGCAGACATATGGGAGATAGAGTTGTCTAGTTGGGTCAAGTTGTATTGAAAATTCGTTTGGCAAAGTCCTTGAGAAACCTCTTTAATCGCCTTAAGGTTTAGAATTACTTCGTTCAAGGCAGAGATGGGATTATTCCTTCGGGCTAATCGTTCACTCGATTCTGGTTTGAGAATGGTTGTCTTAACCTTCTCACAGTAAGAAATTAAGGTTTCAATTTCTTGTAAAGTAGAAGCCTCATTAAATTGTTTTGCCGAGAGTTGTATAAGCATGGTAACGAGATGGGTGAAAAACATTTCCTCCACTCCCCCTGCGCGAATACTCCCCTCTGTTCGTTTTGAAAGAGAATCAAAAAGTTTTGCTAAAGTATTGAAAACTCCTCGTAAGGCATGGCAAATAGGTGCGGGTTTTATATTTATCGCTAGAATTTCACCCTGAAGTGCTACACTAAAATGAGCGAAATTAGAAGAAGAACTAAAATAAATAGGTCTATGTTTTTCATCTAGCCCCCATGAGTCTGGAGGAGCTCCATAACCGGGTTGCTCACAATAAGCAGCTTTTAATTGCACAAGCCTTTCTTGATCTTCCACACTAAATCCAGCAGCACGTGAGCGTTCTTTGATGGGATGGTTTTTATGAAATGTAGGGGCAAAGCCTGGGCTAAACATACTATATTCCCTTATTTATTATTGTTTTTCTTTAATTAAGAATAGAACATCATTTTGCTTTTGCATTGCAGGATAAAATTCAAACAACATCTATTCACAGCATTGGCGCACATAATAGAAGAACTTGGCAAAAAGGCAAGAAGATCTAGAGATAAATAGCAATTGCGAAAATTAGGGTATGGATGAGTGAAAAATAAATTAAGGTTTAACAAAAAGAGTGCGGTCTCTCAGTCCTTGTCAAATCTGCTTTTTTTAATTATAAAGGTTTTAATGCCTCTTCAAAAACTTGTGCTGTTTTTTTTTCTACATTATCAATTATTTTTCGTTCACAATAAGTTTCTTTTTGTAAAAAGCTGATAAGGAAAGCAATGATAAAACCCACAGGTAATGCGGCAAAAGCAATTTGATATCCTTTAATATCAAATATAGGTATTTCATTAACCATTACAAAAGTAGAAAAATGGTCCAAAATGAATCCAACCAGGGGAATCATTAATGCTCCAATAATAACAGAAGCCATATTGGTTATTCCCAAGGCCATACCGGTTAGATGCGGGGGGTTAATTTCCGAGGCCAAAGCATACGAACAGACTATACCGCTATTAAAAAATCCATAGACGAATAATATGGCAGTGTAAGCTGCTGGTGAAATAAAGAATCCAAAAAATCTTCCATAAATAACTAGTGTAAGAAGAATAAAACACATTACGACACTTGTTCGCATGACTGCCAGGCGGCGCTTTAACCTGTCAGAAATAAAACCGAGAATAGGGCAACCAATGGCTAAACCAATAAACATAATGCCCGTTTCATGTCCTGCTGCAGCTATAGAAATGTTTTGATTTAAACTAAGGAAACTGGCACCCCATTGTTCGCCAAAACAAGCGCTTGGTGCGTAGAGGAGCCCGATGAATAAGCAATTCAACCAATTTTGCCCGTTAGATAACACGAGTTTAAGCGAAGGGCCAATTTTAATTTTTTCAATAGTATGGCTATTATCTGACTTAAGCGGGGAGCGCTTGTCTTTCACAAAAATAAATACTAACAATGCAATAACTATGAATAGAAACACAAACCCATACATGGTACTTCGCCAACCAATCGACTGCGATACTAATGCAAGCGGCCCTTGACCCACCATAGCACCAACCATTCCCAACGCCTGGGTGAAGCCTGCTAAAAAAGCGAAACGTTCCGGTTTAAACCACAGAGAAATTAATTTTAAGGTACCGACGAAAGCAAAAGAGGCACCAAACCCCATTAAAAAACGGCTAAAAAACCCAGCGGTAATATTGTTCATTCCTGCAAATAAGAAAGTACTAAACGCACAAACCAGGGAAGCCATAACTAACAACCACTTGGGCCCAAACCGGTCTACTAAAATACCCACAGGAATTTGCATGCCGATATAAGCATAATAAAAAAATGCAGAAAAACCACCGATAGTAAAGGCATTAGCATGAAAAAACTTCATTAATTCAGGAGTAAGAACACTTGGAGATACGCGAACTATATAATCAAGAAAGAAAAAAAGAGCCCCTAAAAACCAAACAAAATAGGGTGAGTCAAAAGTAATATTGTTGTATTTATTCTTGCTCATAATGCCTCTTCAGTCTCCTTTAAAAACCCCGGCCTGGTAGGAAATAGGCTCGCAATTTTTTAATACTAAATGATTTGTTAAAAGAATACTATAGAAAGAAAGAGTAGTTCTTACACAAAGCTTGTATCACCATATAACGTTATGTATAATATTGCACCAGTAGTTTGAAAGAGTGTTGATGTTTCGTTCAATTAGCGCAAAGAAACTGCTTTCGGAATATAACAGAGAGCAATATAGACAGTTCTTAATAAATGAAGCCGTTCATTTGTCTTTAGTGGAGCCCTCTGCAGTACCAGGAATTGGCGCTTCCAAGCGTAGAGTTATTTTTGATAAATTTATTTCTCATCCTGATTCAAAACACACTGTTAAATTAATTTCACACAATGACGCACCTCAGGCTTTACTATGGCAAACTGAAGCCAGTGTGTTAAGAAAAGCGGTACGGTACGGAGTAATCAATACCCATGCTTTGACCAGCCGAGTGATAGGGAAGCTGGGTGAATATCGTCTCATTACTATTAATCGCATTACCAAAGGAATGATAAGTAACTCTTATAAAATTAAAGAAAAACTACTGGATTTATACCAAGATCGCTTCGAAGCACTGCAAGAAATAGAATGTCTAATTAATAGAGATGTCGGCATCAATAAAATCACAAAGTCTATAAAAAATTATATAAAAAAATTACAGGATCTTAAGGATAACCTGGAAATTTCTTTTCAGGATATTAAAGAGTTTGACCTACAATTATGTGAAACGCTTCATTCTGATCTGGCTGCTGATATTAAAAGAGCCACTGAATATCTTGGTTCTTTGGAAAAAATACATCGCGTGAGAGAAGCGACGAACGCAAAAGGTAAAAACTCCTTGTTGCAATTTATTAGAAAACAAATGATGTTTGGCTTGTATGAATTACAAGGAATTAATCAAGATTTAACCTTCAATCAAAAAAGGCCTTTTGCTCTCACCCGTGGGATGTTAAATGATTGCATTGAGGACGCCAGAAAGGAAATTGAAGATTATCGACCACATCTTTGCAATGCTATCTCCCCCAACCATCAAGGTATATTTTCCCAAAATGCAACTGATCTAATAACGTATAATTTTACAGAAGATGGATTATCTCCTCAAAGGGAAAGAGAGGTGCTAACCGCTATTAGTTTTATAGAAGGTTGGGATAGGGTTATATTTAATCGTGATAATCAGCCGCAAGTTTGTAATGGGGGGGAGGTCGAAGATCTTGATGTGATACATTCTACACGATGGAAAGTTTACCGTAGCTTTTCCGTATTCCTAAAAAGTATAGGTCAATATTGTTTCAATATTGTTTCTGGCATTTTTTTTAAAACATATCCTTTAGAAGTAGAAACATGGCAAAATAAAGACTTTCATCTTGATAGTGCCAGACTACAACAGTTTGCAAGCCCCAATCAGCCATTATGGAAAAAACCATTCAAATTTTTTACCCAAATTATCAATGTTATTAAAGATTTATTATATGGGGTAGAAGATTTTCGTGATGATCTGGTAATACGTATGCCTGGCGAAATTATTAACGACTGGGAAGCCACCACGCCACTATCCCCGTTAGACGATATACTAAAAGAATTATCTGATGATCTTATACTCATGCATAGCAAAGAAGAATCACGCTTACAAAAAATTCTTGCAGAATGCGGCTATGCCTATCAAGATCGCGAACTACCCGCACAAAGTAAGTATGCTTGCATTGATTATCCTCTGAACGCTGATGAAGAAAATGATCCCTTGTTATCTATAACCAAAGGGATAAATGCTTTTGCAAACATATTTTTGCACAATTTATTCGCCAAGGACCCTTTCGGTGGCTGTGTATTTACTACAGGGTACGCCTTAGGCGTAGCCGCAATTTTTAAACCTGCAGAAACAGCCTCTTTACTAGGTTCCCGCTATGTTAACTGGATAAGTAATTTATCTTACTCTATGGCGTCTTCGAAAGAAGGGGCGGCTATAGCCGGGGGGTCTACTCAAGGACAATTTTTTGCTGCTGCTTGGGATACATTTCTGCACGGAAGTTCAGCAAATACTATGAAGACCCTTTATAAAGTGGGTGAAGATCCTCTTACTGTTGGAGCCTATATTTCTGCTGCCTACTCATTAGGATATGTTTTAACTAATGGTATAGCCGGGCATCCTATTCCCTGGTTAGGTCATCATTTAAAAGAAGATTTAGGAAGAGTTCCTGAATTGGGCTATCCCTTTATCGGTGCTAAATTTGCCATTTTGCTTTATGAAGGCTTAAGCTCGGAAATTCAAGAAAAAAATTATCTGGTTTTAACTATTGATCCCACTTTATTGAATACAGATAAACAGGAACTTACCCGCTTACAATTAGCCCGTTGGCTTTGCCAGCATGCAAGTGATTTACCTAAGATGGATCCTAAAAAGCTGTTTACTTTATATAGGCACCTGGAAATATATTTCAGTGAAAAAGACAGCAAATCTTTAAAGAAAATCTTATATCCTGAAGAGCAACATTCCATTGCTTTTCAAATTTTTTCTAATCCACTTTCGTATATACCGGCCATTTTAAGAGTTTTTATTGCTTTAGTATTAAGCACTATTGCTAAAATCCAACATCGTGAAAATTCTTTGGCCCCGATTAAAAGATCCTTGATTTCTTTAGGCGACAAGCTAAAAAAAGATGGGGTAAAATTACTCCTGTTTGGCGGAGAAATCCTTTATTTAGGCTATTCCTTTTCAGCTTCTATTATTAAACTAATTAGTTTCATTAGTGCTATTACTATTGGGAGAATTTGTAGTAATTTAAACTTCAATTTAGGCCACTCTTTCCACCACTTTTTTGCTTCTGTCCATCTCTTTTTCAAATCAATGGGCGAATATTTATTTCCTTTCAATGTTATAAAAAGCGTTGGGGTGCCTCATCCTAACCACACCATTCAGCAAATTGAAAATAGCTATACCAAATTACTTAAACAGGCAATGTCGCCGCTGAATAGGAAAGCTCCGCTTCCTGGCGGTAGTCCACTTGTACCAAAAGAAAAAGATACTGCTGATGCCGACATCGCTTCCTCAGCTTGCGTTGAAAGTGAAACAGTTTCGAATTATTCAAATGGCTTAACCCTATAATAAAATATAAAGAAAATTCTTTTACTGGATAAATTTAATCTACACTGTATTTATGATTTCCAAAGATTTATCTGATACTTTGAATTGGGCACACCCATTAGTCCGTGAGTGGTTTTATTCCTATTTTGCGAATCCAACTGAACCGCAAATTGAGGGATGGCCCGCTATTCTACAAGATCAAAACGTATTAATTTCAGCGCCCACAGGCTCCGGAAAAACATTAGCGGCTTTCCTGGTTTGTATCGACAAGCTAGTTCGTCAAGCGGTGGAAGGGCGTTTATCTCATGTTACTCAAGTCGTTTATGTTTCACCTTTAAAAGCGCTTACAAACGATGTGCAAAAAAATCTTTTAAAACCCTTAGCCGAAATACAAGAAATAGCAGTAAAAAAAGGTATCCACATGGATAGTATCCATGTGGCAGTACGAACAGGCGATACATTGGCTAAAGAGCGGCAAGCCATGCTCAAAAGACCTCCCCATATATTAGTTACCACTCCAGAATCGCTATATCTTTTACTGACCGCGGCAAAAAGCAGGGAGAACCTACGTCATGTAGAGACCGTAATTATTGATGAGATCCATGCCTTGGCTAATAGTAAAAGAGGAACCCATTTGTTGCTTTCACTAGTACGGTTAGACGAATTATCCGTTAAGCAGCCCAATAGAATAAGTCTTTCCGCAACACAAAAGCCACTCTCTTTGGTTGCGGATTTCATGAAAAATACGGCAGATTCTAATCCTAAGATTATAAGTATTGATAATAGACGCCACTTGGAACTTAGTATTGAAGTCCCTTCGAGTGAACTTGGGCCCGTAGCTTCAAATGAAATGTGGGATGAAATATATGATCGCTTAACCCAATTAATTCAGAAAAACCGGTCTACCCTTATATTCGTCAATACGCGTAAATTGGCTGAAAGAGTTGCCCATCACTTGGCTCTGCGCATTGGTAAAGAAAACGTATTGGCGCATCATGGTAGCTTATCCAGAAAACTTCGTTTACAAGCCGAGAGTAAATTAAAAAATGGCGAGTTAAAAGCATTAGTGGCTACCGCCTCTTTAGAATTAGGTATAGACATAGGTTCTATTGATTTGGTCTGTCAAATCGGATCTACACGGTCTATTGCTGTAGCATTACAACGTGTGGGACGGGCAGGGCATTGGTATGGAGCTATTTCCAAGGGGAAATTTTTTGTAACTACACGAGATGAGCTAGTAGAGGCTGCATCTTTGGTATATGCCATCAAACAAGGCGAATTAGACAATTTAATTATTCCAGAAGAACCTTTAGATATTTTAGCGCAACAAATTGTTGCTTGTGTGGCGACTGAAGATTGGAAAGTGGAAGAATTATTTCATTTGATTAAAAAAGCTTTTCCGTATCGCCATCTAAAGAAAAAAACTTTTAATGAGGTCATTAGCATGCTCACCGAAGGAATTGCGGGAGCAAGAAGCCGCTATAGTGCTTATTTATTTCACGACAAAGTCCATGGAATTATAAAATCACGTCGCGGTAGCCGCCTAACTGCAATTACGAGCGGCGGGGCTATTCCTGAAAATGGTTTATTTACTGTAGTAGCTGAGCCTAATGAAGCAATAGTCGGAACCTTGGATGAAGATTTTGCGGTGGAAAGTAATAGGGGGGATATTATTCTTTTGGGTAGCACCTCTTGGAAAGTTAAGCGTATAGAAAGTGCAAGAGGTAGGGTATTAGTTGAGGATGCGCATGGTGCCCCGCCAAGCGTTCCATTCTGGAGAGGGGAAGCGCCTTCCCGTACAGTTGAATTATCTGAATCGCTTTCGTTTTTACGAAAAAAAATAAGTGACATGCTTCCAGAGTCCATGCAAATTACTCATGAGCTTAACAAAAACAAAAATATACTCCCGGCTGTTGCCTGGCTTAAAGAATATTGCCACTTGAATGAAGCAGGTGCTGAGCAAGTGATACAGTATTTGGTAGAAGGCCGGCAAATTTTAGGTACGATTCCTACACAAGAAACCGTGGTAATAGAGCGGTTTTTTGACGAATCAGGAGGTATGCAGCTCATTATTCACTCCCTTTTTGGCGCCCGAATTAATAAAGCGTGGGGGTTGGCTTTGCGTAAACGTTTCTGTCGTTCGTTTAATTTCGAGCTACAAGCTGCTGCTACTGATAATGGCATTAATATTTCACTAGCAGAACAACATAGCTTTCCGCTTGCTGATGTATTTAATTTCCTTCATCCTAGCACGATTAAAGAAGTACTCGTCCAGGCAGTTTTGCAATCGCCTTTATTTACTACGCGTTGGCGTTGGGATGCGATGCGCTCGTTAGCCCTGGTTCGCTTCCGAAATGGAAAGAAACTGCCTCTCAATATAATTCGGATGTTATCTGACGATTTATTAGCTGCTGTTTTCCCTGACGCGGCAGCTTGTCAAGATAACCTCGTGGAAAAAGATCTTAAATTACCCAATCACCCCTTAATCAATGAAACAATGAAAGACTGCCTTGATGAAGCATTGGATTTACATGGGCTCATAAAAGTTCTAAAAAAAATGAAAAAAGGGGAAATTAAATGTGTTGCTATTGATACTCCCATTCCGTCCGTTTTTTCTCATGAAATATTAAATGCTAACCCCTATGCTTTTTTAGATGATGCCCCGTTAGAAGAAAGAAGGGCGAGGGCCGTCGAAATGAGAAGAATTTTGCCCAATCAATTGCAAAATGAAATAGGTAAATTAGACCCTAAAGCTATTCATGCGGTGCAAGAACAAATCTGGCCTGACCTGCGAGATGCGGATGAAATGCATGATTTTTTACAAACTGTGGTGTTTTTTCCCGTAGTTGAGGATAGCTCGGAGAATACCCTCGCTAATAAAGTTTTCCATGAAAGCAGAAAATGGGATTCTTTTTTCAACGAATTAAAAGCGCAAGGACGCATAGTAGAAGCCACGCAGAATCATTTTAATTACACAGTGGCCACGGAAAAAACCCAGGTGGTAAAAACAATTTTCCCGCGAACTCAGTTTTTATCTACATTTCAAAAAATCATTGTAGAGGTTGATTCTAGAGAGGAAGCCATTGTAAATGCTATCCAAGGTTGGATGCATTATTTAGGCCCTCTATCTGCGCATGAACTAGCCGCATTTCTTCACCTTGATTACAATGAAGTAATTCAGGCCCTTCATACTTTGGAAAATTCCGGCACCATCCTTCGTGGTAATTTTAAAAATAGTAATGAAGAAGAATGGTGCGAACGTCGCATCTTAGCTCGTATTCACCGCTTGACCTTGGCTTCTTTACGCAAAGAAATTGAACCAGTTACTGCAGCTCAATTTATGCGTTGGTTATTAAATTGGCAACATCTCGCTCCCGGAACTCAACTACGTGGAGAAAATGGGTTATTAGAAATAATAAGGCAATTACAAGGTTTCGAAATTTCTGCGAATGCCTGGGAGAGGGAAGTATTCTCCAAACGTATCCATGGTTATCAGAAAGAGTGGCTTGATAACCTATGTTTAAATGGACTTGTGGGTTGGAGGCGTTTACGTACCCATCCTGCCCTTACCACCATAGAAATGGATCCCAATACTCAACCGTCTTATCGTCGGATACAACCCACAAGTATTACGCCTATTACTTTTTTCGTGCGCGGGGAGTCCGATTGGTTGTCGACTACTCACCCTATTAAAGAGGATGAGTTACAGAAAGTTAGCTCAATCGGTAGAGAAATTTTCTCTTTTTTAAAAGAAAATGGGGCATCATTTTTTATGGATATAGTTGAAGGGATAGGGCATTTAAAATCAGAAATAGAGATGGGTTTATGGGAACTAGTCTCAGCAGGTTTAATTACAGCTGATGGATTCGATAATTTACGTGCTTTAATAGATCCTAAACGTCGTTTGGGTAAAAGACCCCGATATCTAGCTACACCACGTGTGGCATCCGGCCGATGGACTCTGCTGAAAAAAGTTAACAGAAAAAGTAAAGAGGAACAATTAGAATCGATTGGTTGGTTATTACTAAAAAGGTATGGCGTCATGTTTCGTGAATTATTGACGCGCGAAAAAATAAATATTACTTGGCGCGAGTTAGCTCTAACTTACCGTCGTTTAGAAGAACGGGGTGAAATTAGAGGAGGGAGATTTATCAGTGGATTCTTGGGTGAACAATTTGCCTTGCCGATAGCTGTTGATTCACTGCGTGCAATTAAAAAAGAAAAAGAGGATGGTAATTTAGTAACTATTTCGGCAATTGATCCCTTAAATTTAGTAGGTATTATTTTACCGGGTGAACGACAACCTATACTGTCTAAACGAAGTATTGTTTTACAAAATGGAGAGCAATTGTTAATTAATTAAATTTGATTTTCTGCTTGTTTCATTTCATTTAATTTTTTCCATTCAAAATCAATATAGTTTTCAACCAGTTTTTTTATCTCTTTTTGTACACCGTTTTTCGTAGGATATTCAGTATGAAAACGAGTCGACACTTCAAGATTATTACAGTCGTCCTTCGGGATAACATGCGCATCCGCTTTAAATAACGTGCCTTCATGATTAACTTGTTCAATTTCATAAACGACTTCAAACCCCTTGTACGTATAAGTCGTCATAAGAAAATTCTCCTTAATTTAACGCGATAATCTATTAAAATTATAGACTCTTTCAGGACTTACGCAAAACGTCGAGGTCAAGCAAAAAGTGATTTTAATGAGGGAGTTTAGATTAACTAAATGACCGAATTAAAATCATTTTTTAACGAAGAGATCGACGTTTTGCGTAAGTCCTGTCTTTATTAGAAGGTGGTTTTACAACTCATCAATAATTTATGCTAACCTGTAGATGGGGCCATTAAAAGGATATTTATGGAGCTATTGGACTGCGTAATTATAGGCGGAGGTCCTGCGGGTTTAACTGCCGCGATTTATCTTGCCCGATTCTGTCGAAATTTTGCTATTTTTGATACAGGTAAAAGCAGAGCAAATCTAATTCCTCGAAGTTTTAACTACCCTGGGTATAAAAATGGTATTTCAGGTAAAAACATTTTAAAGAAGCTGAAAGAACAAGTATCACAATATGCTATTGAAATTTATAAGGAACAGGTCATTGCATTAGAAAAAGAAAATGTATTTATTATCCAAACTCCTAGTCAAAAGCTATATGCCAAAACCGTTCTCGTAGCCACAGGCATTGTTGATATAGAACCGGATTTGCCGAACATCCCCAATGCCATTGAAAGAGGGTTATTAAGGCATTGTCCAATTTGTGATATTTATGAGGTGCGTAATAAGAGAATTGCCGTGCTCGCACAAGATGAAAAAGGATTTCAAACGGCTTTATTCATACGTCATTTCAGTGCACAAGTGAGCCTGCTAACTCTAGGAAAAAAATTACATTTAACCAGAGATAACAAAGATAAATTACATTCTAATAACATAGTTCTATTAGAAAATTCACTGAAAAAAATTGTTCTTAAAAAAAATGATATAGGTACCATCTATTTAAAAGATTTTATTGAGCCTTTAAAGTTTGACACAATTTACTCAGCGCTAGGAACAAAAAATAATAACGAACTCGCTTTGCATTTAGGGGCAAAAACACAAAAAGGTGCTTTGATTGTAGATAAGCATCAGGAAACCTCTATCAAAGGATTGTATGCAGCAGGAGATATCGTTTCGGATCTTAATCAATTAAGTGTCGCCCAGGGTCAAGCGGCTATTGCCGCAACCGCCATTCACAATGCACTTTAAAAGGAAATAAATGTGGAGAAAGATATCGTAAAATGGACTGCTCTTTTCTCAGCCGCAATCTTGGGAGTAGGGATAAACTTTCTGTTTAATTTACTTGCTTTAGGCCTAAGTTTTTCAAGCTTCATTGTTACGGATCAAGGAAATCTAAGCTTCTCCTTTTTAGGATTCCTAAGTTTTTGTTTTGTAGCTATTATTGCTATGTTTACTACCGGATGGTTTGCTGGACGATTAACCCCTGATATGGGGCAATCTAAAACCTGGGGATTTTTTTACGGTTTCCTGGCTTGGTCCTTACTTTTAATAATTACCATTATTCTCATTACAAATATGATTCAATACACTGCCTTCCATGCCAATTTTACCGCCAGCCTGGTCGCTATAAAAATAACCAATAATGCTCCTATGCTAACTGAGACCTTTGCCGATGTGACGCATGGTTTAGAGCCGGCAAAGAAAGTATTAACTCTTAACGCATTTCTAACCTTTATTTTATTTGCCACAGGGGCAGCCGCTAGCTGTATAGGCGGCTACCTGGGTTTTAAAAAAAATGTAGTTGGCGCCGTAAGGATTCGCAAGAGAGCTTAAGATGTCAGGCTCACCGGCATCAATCTACTGCACTACAATTAACGATATTTTTGAGAAAATAGTAACGTAATCAAGTATCCATTCGCAAATCGATTTCGTGGCTTCTTTACATTATTACCGCTAACTGTATCAAGGGAGAAGAGGGAACTCACATGAAAATACTAGTCACAGGAGCGACAGGTTTTGTCGGTTCTTTAGTAACCTGCAAACTTTTAGAAGCCGGCCTCCAAGTTGTCTGTGCAGTAAAAAATACGGAGTTGGCGAAGGGGCAATTTCCTCAAGCTGAAATTGTATACTGTGATTTTTATACTGATCATCATGTAGAAGATTGGTTGCCAAAATTAGCAGCTATTGATGTAGTTATTAACTGTGTCGGGATTTTTTATAATAAAAATAAAGAAGTGCTTTGGGATGTACATTTTAGAACCCCAAAAGCTCTATTTCAAGCCTGCGAACAAACGGGGGTTAAGCGAATTATTCATTTGTCTGCTTTAGGAATTGAAGATTATGATACTGCCTATGCAAAAAGTAAGCTGGCAGCAGAAACATTTTTAAAAAATGAATCCGCTGTACCTTTCTTTATTTTAAAACCCTCTTTTATATATGGAGCTGAAGCGAAAGGAGGAATGGTTCTGCTTCGTAGTCTCGCTGTATTCCCTGGATTCATTCCTTTACCAGCTAATGGTACGCAATACTTTCAGCCTATTTATGTCCATGATCTGGTTAATATTATGCTCGTATTGTTGGACAAACCCTTCGCGCAATCAAAAAGCATTGCTTGCGTTAGCGAAAAACCAATGTCATTAAAAGAGATCCTCAATCACCTAGCCTTATGGCTAGGAAGAACAAAATGCTATTTTTTACCCATTCCCGCGTTTTTTCTAAATTTAGGTGGCTTTTTGGGCAACCTATTTAAAAATCCTTTAATAAACAGCGATGCGGTACAAATGTTATTAAAAGGGAATAAAGCGAGTCCCCAACAAGTTCAGGATTTGGAAAATATAACGGGTATTAAACCTCTTGGTTTTGAAAAAGGGTTGCAACGCTTTTCGAGTACTGAGCAAGATAAATGGTATGCTAAATTATTTTTATTACAGCCGTTATTGCGCTTAAGTCTTGCTTTTATGTGGTTGTTCTCGGCCATTGTGAGTGCGATTTTCTTTAAAGAAGAGTCTTATCAACTCTTATCTACTGTGAACATACCTGCTTATTGGCAAGCGTATTTTTTATATGGGGCTTGCTGTATTAATTTTTTTATTGGTCTCTCTTTGCTCTTTAATCTAAAAATTAAATCAAATTGTATAATTCAAATCTTCGTAATTATTTTTTATACTTTAATAATCACATTATTTATACCTTTTTACTGGTTAGAACCGTTTGGACCGATAGTAAAAAATATTCCCATTTTAGTGAGCATTTTAATTTTGTATGCCATGGAGCCATGATGCTTTATTTATGGATTAAATACATACATATATTAAGTTCCACCATTGTTTTCGGTACCGGAATTGGCACCGCGGCTGTTATGGTCTATGGACATTTATACCAAGATATAGCCGTAAAAGTAGCCATTTATCGCTATGTAGTGATCGCGGATTGGATTTTTACGAGCACTTCCGGTTTTGTGCAACTCATTAGCGGGCTTGCTTTGGTTTATATAGCTAACATTCCGATAACCACTTTTTGGATCCTTGGAGGCTTAATTGGGTACAGTATTACTGCTATATGTTGGTTTATAGTAGTGTATTTGCAGATAAAAATTAAACAAATAGCCGAGGTAACCTATGCTACGGGAAAGCCGTTGTCAGTCACTTATTACCGCTATTTCTATCTATGGTTTTTCTTAGGTTGGCCCGCTTTTATTAGCCTTTTAATTGTGTTTTACTTAATGGTGCTTAAACCGTATTCTTTATTCGGAAGTTAATCAATCTTAAAGGGATTTTTATGGAAATACTGCATAGCAAAGCCACAAGGCCAATATGGGAAGTAAAAGTTAGAGAAAAAAAACTTCCTGCCCTAAAGAAAGATATTCAGGTAGATACCGTAATTATTGGAGCAGGAATTACGGGCATAACAACTGCCCTGGAATTGATAAAAGAAGGCCAAACCGTTGCTATTCTTGAGGCTCTTACGGTAGGAAGCGGTACTACCGGCCACTCGACGGGTAATCTGTATATTGCTATCCAACCACTTTATTCTGGAATAACCGCTAGTAAAGAGGTTAAGTCCAATATTGCCCAAGCAAGAGCTAAAGCTATCAATTACATTGAAGAAACAGTACAAGAGCACAACCTTGATTGTTATTTTAGTCGTCGTCCTTTTTATTTCTACGCCAATGAAAATAACGGCCTAAACTTATTGGAAAATGAAGTAAATGAATTAAAAGAATTAGGCGTGGCGATAAAGTATAGCGATGAGATGGAAGCTCCGGTGCCTTTTAAAAAAGCAGCACTGATTGAAAATCAAGCGCGATTTAATCCTTTTCTCTACGTTGTCGAACTGGCTCAGATTTTAATAAACAAAGGGTGTGAGATATATGAGCATACTCCTGTGGAAGCCATGGAAAAAACAGAAGAAGGTTATCTATTAAAGACACCGAGCGGCATGGTTAAAGCCAAAAAAGTGGTGATGGCCACACACATCCCCAAAGGGATAGACAGCACCCAAATGGTAGAAGCACCTTACCGAAGTTATGTCATTGCAGTTTCATTAAAAGGAAATAAATACCCCAATGGGCATTTTTGGTGTATGGACGACTCCCATTATATTACTAGTACCCATGCAATTAACGGACCCCATATTAATTCCCTAATGGTAGCTGGCAACCATCACAAAACCGGTCAAGGAAACAAGAATTATTATCAAGAAATTATGGATTACATTGATACGCATTACGAGGTAGAAGCTATTGATCACCATTGGTCCGCACAACATTACCAAACGGCTGACAAGCGGCCTTTTATTGGCTTAAAAGAAGAAAATTTATATATAGCAACCGGGTATTTTGCTGATGGCTTAACTTACGGAACGATGGCAGGAAAATTACTTGCCGATTTAATTGTCGGGAAAAAGAATAAATTGGCGGATATAGTAGACCCTAACCGGCATAAACCATTTGTTGCAGCCCCTCAGATTGTAAAAGAAAATTTTAATGTTCTTTGCCAATATATGAAGGATTATCCAGGCGGCGGTACTATCAGCGACGTCAAAGAACTACAGCCGGATTCTGGCGGAGTTATAGAAGTAAAAGGTGAAAAATATGCAGTCTATAAAGATGAGTTGCAGGGTTTACATGTGGTATCAGCGGTGTGTACCCATATGAAATGCATTGTAAACTGGAATCCGGGCGAAAAAACATGGGACTGCCCGTGCCATGGAAGCCGTTTTAGTATTGAGGGTGAAGTAATTGAGGGGCCAGCAATGGCCAATTTACAAAAAATTAAGTCATTAAAGGAGTAAAATGTTTATCTTATCAGCTATTCTCTTTGCCATTGCAGCGCTTCTCGGCGCATTTTTGGCTTCCAAAGTCCTGCGTAATAAAGAAACTCCCAAAGCAGTGGCATTCATCCACGGGGGTGTAGCCGCTGTTGCTTTAATTATTCTTATATTAGCTGCACTCATGGTCCCTGCAATGGGCAAAGGCATAGTGGTGGCCAGTATTATTCTTTTTGCTATCGTGGCAATGGGAGGATTTTTTCTTATTTATAAAGATTTAACCGCCCAGGAGATTCCCAAACCCGTAGTCCTTGTTCACGGAAGTTTTGCGGTTTTGAGTTTTATTTTACTTTTGTATTTTATTTTTAATTATTTATAAATATGTAGTTGGTGCCGCAGGCACCAACTTACATCCCACATTGGCATGAAATTCATTTTAATAGCGCGTAGACTTTGCGCCTTTAGTAGTTTTTATCCCATTCCTTCGATATTCTGTGTAAACTTTGGTAAATTCTGCACCAATAAATAAAATTTGTGCCGAATAAAAAACCCACACTAATATAATAATAAGTGCGCCTGCAGCCCCAAAAGCACTGCCAATATTACCTTTCGTAAGATATAAACTTAATAAAATTTTACCAACTGAGAACAATATGGCGGTGAAAAAAGCACCTATCCATACATCTTTCCATTCCAAGTCGACATCAGGTAATACTTTAAAAAGCAAAGCAAAAAGAACAGTTATTGAGCCCATGGAAACAATAAAATCCAGCATTGTGTGGATAAAGATGCTTCCTGGAAAAAAATTACTTAAATATTGACTTATTGTTGTTAGGACCGTGCTTAATATAAGTGAAACCAATAATAAAAAGGCTACCCCTAATACTAAAGTAACGGATAAAAAACGATCTTTAATAATTTTCCATATACCTCTGTCCTTTGGCGGTTTCACATGCCAAATAGCGTTCATGCTAGTTTGTAATTGCCCAAAAAAACCTGAGGCGCCAAAGATTAATACCACAATACCGAAAATAAAATTAAACCCATCTGTAGGGGTTTGATTCACCAGACCAATCATGGTTTTAATTTGTTGAGCTGCGCTCATTCCAATGAGGGAAGCAATTTGATTAAGCACCTTCCCTTGTACCATCTCTTCTTCTAAAAAAAATCCTCCAATTGCAATACAAATAATAATAAGGGGACATAATGAGAAAATAGTATAATAGGCTAGGGCTGCTGAAAGAGTAGGCGCTTTATCCTCACTCCAGCAAGTTAAAATTTTTTTAAAAAATGTGAGATTCCAAATAAATTTCATAACGATAATTTCCTTTTTATCAAATAATATACGGGGCTTGGGAGTAATGGAACGGCCATCCGACTTAAGGACTATTAATCAGTAATTCCAGATACCAATGCAATCAAATTGTTTTTAATATATTTAATATCATCTAAATAAAGTAAATGATGTCCTTCTTTAATATTTAGTTTACAAGTCTCATCGCCTAAACTCGCTTGAGAAAACATAAAGTCAACTAACACCTGTAATCGCTCAACCATTAATTCTGCCAATTCCAGTCTTTTTTCATTAGCTAAACCATAAGAGCGACAAAATAAACGAGCTCTTTTAATTTGTTCTTCAATAGAGCCAAATCCATCCTGATTGTTGGGATTTGTAAATGGACACCATCGATATAAAGCATAAGCAATATCCCATACCCGAGGACCTGGATGACATGTATCAAAATCAATAATCCCAACAGCTACTACTCCATTTAACACAATATTATAGGGCGCGTAATCGCCATGACAGATAACCTCATAAGGTTGGCGAGCAGGAAGTTGCCAGTTATTGTTTTCAATGATGATCTTGTCCAAAAAACTTTGTGTTGTATCATGGAAGTTACGTAGTAATAAAGCCGCTGAAAGTAACGCTTTAATTGATGATGCATTAGGGCTCAAAGGGTAATTACTGACATCTCCTTCTATAAAACTGACTATTTCTCTACCCTGATCATCAAACCCTAAAGGCTCTGGGACAGAGTAAAAGCCCGTATGACGTAAATGCAGAAGTAGTTTATGTATTTGTTTCGTCCATTTTCCTGTTGGCCGATGAACCGTATTTCCAATTTTTATAATTTGATTCTCGCGTCCTCCTGACAGGTTGTTAGAATGATTCATTATAGGCATGCTCTTTATCTAATAAACGATAGATTGTGGCTTTATGAACATTAAATGTTTTAGCAACTTCACTTACCGTCTTATCTTCCTCCAGTAAGCGCTTGGCTAACAATTTTTGTTCCTCATTCATTTTTTTAGGACGACCAAATCGAATTCCGCGTTGTTTAGCCGCTATACGTCCTGCAGAAGTGCGCTCACGAATTAAATCACGCTCAAATTCAGCAATACCTGCAAATACGGTCATGATCATTTTACCTGCATGAGACGTTGTATCTGCCCATGGCTCAGAAAGGGAGAAAAAGGAAGCTTCGACTATCCTTATTCGTTCTACAAATTCCAATAAATGATGAGTAGAGCGAGCTAACCTATCCAATTTCCAAACAACCACTACGTCATTAGGGCGAAGTTGATCCAGTAAGCGCTCTAATTCAGGACGATCTTTTTTTGCTCCTGAAATTTTTTCTTGAAAAATACGACTGCATCCAGCTTCTTTCAGTGCTGCTAATTGCAATTCTAAATTTTGTTCAGTGGTCGAAACTCGAGCATATCCAATTTTCATAGCAAGACCCTAAAATGTTACTCCCCATACCCCTATACTGCGAGATGCAGCAAAGCCTAACATTATAGCTTTGACTTAAGCCACCTATCACCAATATCTGTCCACCTTGTTCACCCAAAATCAATTTAGACAGATATCTTTACTAATTTAACAGGGTATGCAACAATAATTTTGAGTATACAGCATAAGGAATTGCTATTATGGATAATGCAAAAAAAGGATTTTTTCAGTCTAAATTTTCTCGATTTTTCTATCGTATAGGTGCAGGAGTCTTAGAGGCTATCGCTACGTTTGCAACAGATAGTCGTATTTCTCAAGAAAGGGTATAACCCTTTCTTACCGTACTTTAGGGCCTAAGCCTTCATTTTCAACCCTCTCTTGCTTTAATTTTTCATCTAACTCATCAGGAGTATCAATAGGGTCATAATTAATTTTTGTAGCTTCTTCAACTTCAATAGAGGTATCAATAGGATTATCCGTGCGTTTAACCACCCCGGTTTTTCGTTTAATTATTTCTATGGACTCCTCTTGATTCCTCTGATTTTTCTCGTTTTGCTTTAATAAGCTTTCAATCTGTTTATGACTAGACATATGTATATCCTGCTACTAGCTGCCTGCGATCAATTATAGTACAAATAATTGAATTATACTTACAGTAAGGGAACTAAAAAGGTAACAATAGTGAGCGGACAGCACATTGAAAAAATTGACTACCAGTCAATTTTCGAATCCATTCCTGGGTTATATCTTATTTTAGATAGGGAACTCCGTATTATTGCAGTCAGTGAAAGTTATCTGCAAGCTACTATGGTTACGAGAAATAAGATAATAGGAAAAAATATATTTGAAGTGTTTCCCGATAACCCAGACGATCCGCAAGCGACAGGCGTCAGTAATCTACGTCATTCATTAAATACAGTATTAAAAACAAAAAAAATAGATACCATGGCTATTCAAAAATATGACATTCGTAGGCCACAAGAAGAAGGGGGGGCATTTGAAGTGCGGTATTGGAGCCCTGTTAACAGCCCAGTTTTGGATGGGGATAATAACGTTAAATACATTATTCATAGAGTTGAAGATGTCACCTCTTATGTCCAACTAAAAAAATCCGGTACAAACCAATTAAAAATAATGAAAGAATTGCGTACCCGCGCAGGCGAGATGGAAGTTGAGATTTACGAACGCGCCCAGGAAATTCAAAGTATAAATAAGCGGCTTAAAGTAGCAAACCGTAATTTAGCTACGCAAAATGAGATAAAAACAAGATTTTTTGCTAATGTTAGCCATGAGTTACGTACTCCGCTCATGTTAATTCTCGGTCCATTGGAAAACTTGTTACACGACAAAATGTTACCGACCACGTGTAAAAATAAAATTCAGTTAATTAGAGAAAATGCCAAAATATTACAAAAACACGTTAATGATTTATTAGATGTTGCTAAATTAGACGCAGGACAAATGGCAATTGTTTATAACCAGATTGATATAGTTCAGCTTTTAAAACACACAGTAGCTTTATTCGCAAGCGTTTTAGAAAAAAAGAGCATTCATTGTGAATGTATATTACCTTCTGAATTACAAATTGAAGCAGATGGAGAAAAAATCCAACGCGTTCTTATCAATTTATTATCCAATGCGATTAAATTTACACCTGAAAAAGGTCAAATTCGCATTATTTTATACAAAAGCAAGCACGTATGTTTATGTATAGAAGACAGTGGGCCTGGTATTCCTCGTTCTTTACAATCGGCAATCTTTGAACGATTTTTTCAAATTGAACAATCCAATACGCGCCAACATGGTGGAACAGGGTTAGGACTTTCCATTGTCAAAGATTTTATCAGATTACATAAAGGAAAAATCAAAGTAGAAGATTCTGAATTAGGAGGAGCAAAATTTATGGTAATTTTGCCCTTAAAATCGAGAAAATCCAAAGTTATTAAGAATCAGTATATCTCTCCTATAAGCCCGGAAGATATAAGTATTGCTTTAGGTCAAACTCCTGAAATTCCTTTATTAAAACCAAGCATCAAAGCAGGAGAAGAAAAGCCATTAATCCTTATTGTGGAAGATAATATGGCAATGAATACATTCTTAATGGAAATACTGCAAAACGACTATAGAGTAGAGCGAGCATTTAATGGGGAAGATGGTTTGGAAAAAGCGCTCAGATTGCATCCTTCCTTAATTGTTAGCGACGTGATGATGCCGAAAATGGACGGCGAGCAAATGGTCCATGCGATACGTAAACATGTATCGATGTTAACCACACCTATAATTATATTAACTGCAAAAGCAAATGATGATTTATGTGTACGTATGCTTCGCGAAGGGGCCCAAGATTATATGGTAAAGCCCTTTTCTCCAAGAGAGTTTAAAGCAAGAGTAGCTAATTTGTTGTTAGTAAAGCATGCTGAGGATGAATTAGAGCGCTTTGTATATTTAGCTTCCCATGATCTAAAGTCACCATTACCTGCCATGGATCATTTAATTTGTTGGATAGAAGAAGATATTGGCAATAATTTATCCGAGCAATCAAAAAAATATTTAAGTACTTTACGTAAACGAGCGCATCGTATGTCTAATCTATTAGACGGCTTATCTAAATATACGCAAGCTACCAATATTGATTACAAATGCCAAATGGTAGATTTGCCGGATTTAGTAAAAAAAATTACCAAAAATATGGAGGGGGCGAATAACTTTCAAATCGATTTAAAAACGCCAAAAGAAAAGATAAGTGCACCAGTCGTACCTCTGCGCGAAGTATTATCTATTTTAATCAGTAATAGCATTAAACATCATCAGAAAACCTCTGGGCACATTCAGGTAGGAGCAAAAAAAGAAAAAGATAAATATACATTTTATGTCGCTGATGATGGTCCTGGAATTGATCCGAAATACCATAAGAAAATTTTTGAATTGTATCAACGTTTACAATCACGTGACATTTTAGAAAGCTGTGGGGTAGGCTTAAGTATTGCAAAAAAAATAGTAGAAGCGAAGGGCGGGCAGATTAATGTAAAATCGGCCTTGAATAAAGGAGCAAAATTCCAGTTTACTTTGCCTCTTTGCGAGGGTAATGAATATGCCAAAGAGTAGACCACCTATTGAGATATTAGTTGTTGATGATGATGAAATTGACGTAATGCATGTAGAAAGGGAGCTTTTCAAGCTAAATCTCCCTATTCAATTTCAAACGGCACACGATGGAGTAGAGGCGCTAACTAAATTAACAGCTAAGAGAAATAATCAACCTATAATTCCTCCGAAAATTATCGTTTTGGATTTAATGATGCCTAAAATGAATGGCCTAGAATTTCTGAAAGCGCTTCGGAAGCAAACTCAACTCACAGGGGTGAGTATTTTTGTCCTAACTACTTCAAATAATGAAAAAGATAAGTGTGCCATTGAAGCATATAAAGTGGATGGTTATTTTGTGAAAGATACTCAATTTCAGGAATTTATTCACACTTGCAAAAATGTTTTAACTCTTATCACACGTTCTAACTAGCAAATCCATGACATTACGTTAAAATACTCGTTTTATTTGAAAAGAAAGGTACCTATGTTAGCTATTAAAACACCCGAGCAAATTGAAAAAATGCGAAAAGCAGGTCAGCTGACGGCTAAGGTATTAGAAGCAGTAAGTGAGATAATAAAACCGGGAATTACTACTATGGAAATTGATGCCTTTTGCGAAGATTACATAGTAAATACTCTCAAAGCCATTCCAGGCAGCAAAGGCCAGTATGGTTATCCTTATTCTGTCAATACCTCTTTAAATCACGTAATTTGTCACGGCATGCCTTCTGAGAAGCAATTTTTAAAGGATGGAGATATTATTAATGTGGATGTAACCGTGATTAGTGAAGGATATTATGGGGATAGCAGCAAAATGTTTTGTGTAGGAAATGTACCTGCGCATGCCCGCCGTTTAGTCGATGTGACGAGAGAATGCTTGTATAAAGGAATTTTGGCAGTAAAACCGAATGCCACCTTGGGGGATATTGGCCATGCCATCCAGCAACATGCGGAAAAAAACCATTACTCAGTGGTTCGCGAATACTGCGGACACGGTATAGGAACTCAAATGCATGAGGACCCCCAGGTTATGCACTTTGGGAAGCCCGAGACGGGAGCGGTATTAAAAGAAGGCATGACTTTCACGATTGAACCTATGATTAACCAAGGAAAACCCGATATAAAACATATTCGCAAAGATGGTTGGGACATTGCTATTACTAAAGATCGTATGCTATCTGCCCAATGGGAGCATACAATTCTAGTTACAAATACCGGGTTTGAAGTTTTAACCATTAGAGACGAAGAGAAAGCTATTTTCGAATCATTAAAAACGAGTGAAAGTTATAACATTTAAGAAGTTGTAGTCTGGTTGCTTGTTAACCAGGCTTCGATCCTGGGCCAACAAAACGAATACTGTTCATTGGAATGAAAAACGGTTGCAGCACCAATCAGATTTTATAAAGGAGTTCTACAATAAATGCTAATAAGACTCATGGTTTTTATTTTCTCTCTTTTTGCCATGTTATTGCTAAATAGCTGCTCTCAATCACCTAATAAAAAAACCAATGGATATATAGAAGGCAGATATACTTATATTGCTACCAACGCATCCGGTTTTTTGGAAAAACTTCATGTTAGAAAAGGGCACGTTGTGAAAACTGGTCAGCTGCTTTTTACCTTGGATGAACAACCAGAATTAAGCCAATTAAATATTGCGGAAGAGAATTTAAAACAAGCCTATGCAGCACGAGAAGAAGTGAAGGCCCAATTGGAGTTAGCAAAATCAAATTCTCAGCGCTATCAAGTTCTTGCAACTAAAAATGCGATTGAAAAAACCGTTTATGAGGCAGAAAAAGCCAAACATGAAGGTAGCATTGCTGAATTAGATGCTGCCCAAGCAAATATTGCGGCCAAAACGGCAGCGTTAGCTGAAGCGCGCTGGATGAAGGACCAAAAAATAGGGACCGCACCCGTGAGCGGCCTGGTTTTTGACATATATTATCGCAAAGGGGAATATACTGTAGCTCAAAAACCTATTCTTTCTTTATTAGCCCCGGAGGATATTAAAGCCATTTTTTATATTCCTCAAACCGATCTTTCTCGTGTACATTTAGACGATAAAGTCATGATTAATTGTGACGGATGCCGCCATTTATATGTTGCTCACATAAGTTATATTTCACCTACTGCCGAATATACTCCCCCGGTTATTTATAGTGCCGAAACAAATTCAAAATTGGTTTATCGTATTGAAGCAAATTTTGAACCCCGTGATGCTTATCATCTCCACCCAGGCCAGCCTATTTACATTTCTTATAACGTAAATGACTGAATACGTTATTGATGTTAAAGGTTTACGAAAACAGTTCGGCAGCAAAACTGCGGTGGATGATGTTTCTTTACAAGTAAAACAAGGCGAAATTTTTGGTTTTTTAGGACCAAATGGTAGTGGAAAGACGACAACAATCCGTATGTTGTGTGGCTTAATGCAGCCCGATGCGGGCGCAGGAACTTGCTTAGGTTATGACATTATCACCCAATCTTACCTAATTAAACCCTTAGTAGGTTATGTTCCCCAAACATTTTCACTATATAAAGACTTAACCGTTTATGAGAATTTAATCTTTGTTGCACGAGCCAATAATAAAGATAACTATGTCAATCGTGTCAACGAAATAATAAATGATTTACTTCTCACCCCATATAAGAAAATTTTAACAGGAAAATTATCCGGCGGTTGGAAGCAGCGGGTTTCTTTAGCAGCTGCACTATTAAATAATCCAAGGCTTTTATTATTAGATGAACCGACAGCTGGAGTTGACCCTAAAACACGCCGGGAATTTTGGAATACGATTTCAAAGCTTACGACCCAGGGTATTACTGTATTGTTGAGTACACATTACATGGATGAAGCGGAACGTTGTAATCGTCTGGCTTATATTGTTAATGGTAAATTAATGATTCAAGGCACGATAAAAGACATTATTCGAAAAGTAGATTTAACTACATGGTCTGCTGAGGGGGCAAATGTATTGAAACTCGCCATAGAAATTGAAAAAGAACCTGAGGTCGAACAAGTGGTTCCTTGGGGAAATGCTTTACGCATTAGCGGAACGAATGGTGAATATCTGGATAAACTAGTAAAGCAATATGCACAGTTTAAATGGGAAAAAGTGGATACAAGCCTTGAGGAAGTTTTTATCCATTTAGTCAACGAAAGAGTAAGTGACATTGAAGCAAAAAATTAAACCGCAAGCGCAATTCTCTTTTTCTCGCCTCATGGGACTTGTGGCTAAAGAATTTACTCAATTAAGAAGGGATCGATTCACCTTCGCGCTCATCATTGGCCTTCCTTTGATACAACTTATTCTCTTTGGTTTAGCAATTAATGCGAACCCCAAATATTTGCCGTCAGCTCTTATTAATTACGACACCGGCCCTTTTTCGCGTGAGTTGATTTATGGGTTAGAAAATACGCATTACTTTAAATTTATGTATTTCCCAAGCTCTTCTAAAGAAGCAGACAAGTTGATGGTTTCACATGAAGTTCAGTTTATTCTAACTATCCCTAGTGATTTTTCCCAAAAAATAGTGCGAGGAGAGTACCCCGCCGCATTATTGGAAGTCGATGGCACCGATCCAGTCTCTGTTGGTTATGCGGTTTCAGCTTCTTCCGGACTTATGCAAACAATTTTTCAGCATAGCCCTGACTTGCCTGGCGGGTTTTTGAATGAAAACAAAACGCCTGCTGATTTACGTGTACAAGTCCGTTATAACCCTAGTGCTATTACTCAATACAATATTGTACCGGGGTTATTGGGTTTAGTTCTAACCATGACGTTTGTGATGGTGGCTTCAATGGCTTTGACCCGAGAAAAAGAAATGGGGACGCTGGAAAGTCTGTTGGCTACCTCTTTATTACCCTCTGAAGTCGTCATTGGCAAAACCTTGCCTTTTTTGTTAATCGGATACGCACAAGTTTTTATTATTTTGCTAATGGCCATTTTCTTTTTTAACATCCCTTTTTTGGGAAGCTTCATCTTATTATTGTTAGTGACGTTGCCATTTATTTTAGCAAATCTTTTTGTAGGAATATTTTTCTCAACTTTTTCCTCGACGCAATTAGAAGCAAGCCAACTAAGCACTTTCTTTATGATTCCTTCCTTGCTTTTATCCGGTTTCGCTTTTCCCTTTAAAGGTATGCCTATTTGGGCACAATGGTTTGGTAATATTTTACCTTTAACGCATTTTAATAACATTGTGCGCGGTATTATGCTGAAAGGCGTTGGGATTCAAGAAGTATTTTACGATGTATGGCCCATTATTTTGTTTTTATTAATAGCTTTATTTTTAGCAATGAAGCATTACCGAAGAACACTTGATTAATCACAGGACTAGTTCGTTGAACGAATAAAGTCAAACTCGTCTTCGTTATACTCTTCCTCATTGAGAATTTCTTCAATGTGCTCTTCTTTAAAATAAGAAGGTTGTTTCTCATCACATTTGGAATCTTTAACTATTTCCTTACTGTTCATTATATTTCTCTCCGTTTTCTACCATTGATGTATTAATAATAGGTGAACTATTTAAAATTTACCTAAATTTTTACTAATACATATCCAAAATCCTTTTGGAGTATCTTAAGTATGTATTCTATATTTAGATAAAACAATAGGAAATTATGGCTCAATCTATGCCAATAAAAGGGCAGTCACGACAATGGCGAATGTTGTATATTTACAATATTTATCGTTTAGTTAGTATTTTTTCTTTATTTATCGCTTTCTGGATTAATAGTTCCGGTCATTTTACTACTTATAACTATTACTATGCCGCAGCGCTCTTTTTCTATTTTATTTTTGGCATTGCTTTTTTAAATTTATGTAGAACACGGGCAATTAAATTTGAGCATCAGGTCCTATGGTCAGGGACCATTGACGTCATATTAATGGTGTTGTTTATTCATGCTATAGGCTATATACAATCTGGCCTGGGAATTATCCTCATTGCTTCTATTGCTATGTTAAGCATTTTAGTTCCAGGCCGACTGGCTGTTTTTTTTGCGGCAATTGCCAGCTGCATGTTCTTGGGAATTGGCATCGCTCAATACCTTGGTAGCAATGAAATGAATGATTTAGGTAGTTTTTTTTCTACGGGTGTTTATGGGGCAGGTTTTTTTGGCACCGCATTAACAGCATGGTATTTAGCTAGTTGGGTCCGCAGTAGTGAAAGTTTAGCAAAGTTGCAGGCAAGAGAATTGGCAAGCATGCAGCGGTTAAATGAGTATATAGTGGAGCGTTTACAACATGGGGTTCTATTTATAAATAATGGACGTATTAAGTTAATTAACTCTTCTGCTTGTCAATTTTTTAAAGTGCCTGAAAGCAAAAAGGCCCTATCATTAAAAGAACTATCAAAAGAATTATATTTACAATATCGTAAATTTTTTTCTACCACTCCCCATGAGGCGGTACAAACCACAATTGAACATCCCCCATTACAAGTTCATTTTTTTCCAGCGGAATATGCGGGCGATTCTGCTGTGGTTATCCTTTTAGAGGATATGACTGATTTATCTCAACAAGCGCAACAGCTAAAACTGGCATCTCTTGGAAGATTCTCTGCAAGCATTGCTCATGAGTTAAGAAATCCGTTAGGGGTAATATCTCATGCCATTCAATTACTAGGTGAAGGGGAAGATCTCCATGACGAAGATAAAAGATTAAAAGAATTAATTGTAAATAATTGTCAAAGAATGGATAGGGTCATTAAAAATGTTTTGCAAATATCCAGAAGACAACAATCCAAACCTGAACCCATAGAAATGAACTCTTTTTTACAACAATTCCTACATGACTATTGTTTAACTAATCAATGTATCATTAATTTAAATATACCTGCGAAGAATGAACACCTGGTATTTGATAAAAGCCAACTGGAGCAAATTTTCGTAATACTTTGTGATAATGTAATGCAACATGGCAGGAATAAAGAGGATATAGCAGTAATTACCATTTCTGTTATACAAGAGAAAAAAAAGTTTATTATTAAAATATGTGATGAAGGTCCTGGTGTTCCTGAAAAAATTAGGAATTCTATCTTTGATCCATTTTTCAGTACGGTAAGAACGGGCAATGGTATGGGCCTTTTTATTGCCAAGGAACTTTGTGAAATCAACCAGGCAAGATTAAGTTTGGAAGACACTCCTATAGGTTGCTGTTTTTTGATTACGTCAAAGCAAATTAAAGAGATATAGCATGAAAGATGCCAAAGTATTAATTATTGATGATGAGCCTGACATACGCGAACTATTATCATTAACTCTTTCGCGAATGGGTTTAAATTCAGATGTTGCTGATACATTTAAAAACGGTTTAGAACAGATAAAAAAAAATGAATATTTTTTAGTTCTAACAGATATGCGGTTACCCGATGGTGAAGGCTATGAAATAGTGCGCTTTATTCAACAAAATAAACCGCAATTACCCGTTGCAGTGATTACCGCTTATGGAAATATAGAAGGGGCCGTCAATACTTTAAAAGCGGGCGCTTTTGATTATGTCTCAAAACCTATTGATTTATCCATGCTGAAATCTTTAGTTAAAACAGCATTGGAGATGTATCAACGTCCAGAGCCTCAAGTCCAATTATTGTTGGGCAATACTCCCGCAATGGAAGCATTACGACAAAACATATATAAACTGGCACGCAGTCAGGCGCCTGTTTTCATTCATGGAGAGTCTGGAGTAGGGAAAGAATTGGTAGCACGGTTAATTCACGCTTATGGCCCCCGAAGTGAAAAAGCTTTTATTGCGGTAAATTGTGGGGCAATACCTAGTGAATTAATGGAATCAGAATTCTTTGGGCATAAAAAGGGGAGTTTTACAGGCGCATTTGCTGATAAACAAGGCTTGTTTGTGGCAGCCCAAGGAGGAACTTTATTCCTTGATGAAATAGCTGAATTGCCTTTGGCGATGCAAGTAAAATTATTACGGGCGATACAAGAAAAAGCAGTTAAGCCTATAGGCGAGGCCAATGAAATACCTGTTGATGTCCGTATTTTGAGTGCCAGTAATAAAAACTTACAAGAGGAAATTGCCGCAGGTAGATTTCGACAAGAACTTTATTATCGCATAGATGTTATTGAGCTACGCGTGCCCACGTTACATGAGAGAGCAAATGATATCCCACTCATAGCAGATAGTATTTTGGCAAAACTATCAAAAGAACAAAACCGTAAATCGATAACTTTATCTAAAGAAGCTATTGCAGCATTAAAACAATACCCATTTCCCGGGAATGTTAGGGAGCTGGAAAATATCTTGGAAAGAGCAATGACTCTCTGTAATGGAGATGATATCAAACTCCATGACTTACAATTACCTAACATACAAAGCCCTGACAAAACGACAATTGTTGAGTCTTCTTCAAGCCCTAGAACAACCATCAACTTAGATAAATCACTTGAAGAGCATGAAAAAGAATTAATTTTAAATGCGCTTGAGAAAACAAAATGGAATAGAACAGCGGCAGCTAAACTCCTCGGAGTAAGTTTTAGAACATTACGGTACCGATTAAAAAAATTAGGATTAGACTAAAAAATATAGTGGGGTATACGCTATTTATAATTTTAATTAACTATAAAGAATAAACTATGCCCATCCTTGATTGAGGCAAATGCTGAGCTGATTCAGATTGATTTCTAGACAGTTTCCCCAAAAATTATGAGCTTCAGCTTGCTCGAGTAGCGAGAAAGGTACTTTGGGGCAACATCTAGTTCCTGATTTAGAAATAAAACATTTACATTGTTGTCCATATGCTTATACGTCCAGAATTATTGAGACAAAAACAATAGATTATTTAAACAATGTGACTAAAAAATTTCTGGCATTTTTTATAACATAAATATACAATCCCCAAAAAAAATTTATATGTAGAATTCCATGCCTGTACCTGAAGAAGACCCCATTGATGAAATTAACTGGAACGAAGCTTTTCGTAGGCGTTTATTACCCGTGCCCCTTGCTGACGTTTATAGACGATTCATTCTTTGGCCTGAACTTACTAATTCCCTCGATAGTTCTTTATCAAATGAAGAATGGTCAAAAAAATTACTGGAAAAAATGGAAGATGCTGAGGGGCAATTAGACCAAAAAATCGATGATTATATTATAACAGCAAGGCCAACTGTCGCTTACTATTCGTCAGCTGCGAGTGAAATTTCTGTTAAAGTTACTCATGGAGCGCAGGACCTGCGGTTCGTAGTTGAATGGTTTGCATTTCGTGTTGAAGATGGCGAACCAATCTTTTTTATCTCTTATAATTTGGCTGAAGTTGCGCCCCATGCTGAGAATAGATGGCAAACGCTTCCAGAATTAAGCAACTTTGGTTGTCAATTAGCACCTGGGATTCTTAGAAAATCAGGCATTATTCGAGGGGATGCCTTTGAATCTGGTCCTGCTGCTTGTTTTTCTTTATACCATGTCAATGATGTGGAAAAATTCCTTGCCATTCTAAAACAAAAAAAACTGATTTCAGATAGAGCACCCAGCACTTTATTTGAAGTATGCCAGGATTATTATAAAGAGATTAGTGACAAGTTATTGTTAATTTTAAGCTCCTGTAAAGATTCTTCTACTTTAATGAGTACTATTGAAGCGCTCTTTAAAGCCCCTGTTGAAGCTCAAGATGCGCTCTATGACATCATAAAGGACCAATTAAGTAGTTCTTGTCTTTCCAATGATGAGTTTGTGCGAATTTTTGGCGCAATACCTTCTAGGAAACGCTCCGATTTTATATCTCGAATCAATGCAGAAGGTCGCAAACTAATTATAACGCTCCTTGATTTCGAGAAATTACTAAAGAGCGGGGTAAGTTTTAATGAATGTGTTTCTTTGTGCCAACAGCTCAATATTTCACTCGCTGACTTGTGTACGCGTTATGAAGATATGCAGAGGTTAGCTAAGTATCTAGAAAAAAATGATTGGGCGAGACTTATTGATTTAATTTCACATAAACTAATAGCTCTGGTAACTACTACCATTCATGCTCGGGATTTATTTTTCTTTTTAAATAGCATAGGCCGCAATCAAAGCCTTTACTATGCTCAGTTAAAAGAACACTTGTTACCTCTGGTAGACACTTTTGAAGATATCTCAAATATCCTAATGAACCTAACTCCTGATTTATGTGCTGATTTCTGTCGGAGTCTTGAAGAAAAATTTGAAGGGATATTCGAACTTCGCAATTTGTTTATCTATCTCATGCGGCATCTAAATGAAACCTTACAAGTGGTAATTCAGAGTTTTGTATCGGTATCAATTTATGACGCTATCTCTTTAGACGAGCTGGTTCTGCTATGTAAACACACCTCACCAAACTATAGCGAATTAATATTAAGAACAATTAATACCCGACTTCAGCAATTACTCACAACACCCGCGGATGTGCAGAAATTAGTGACAGTATGCCCTACTCGTGCTTGCGGCCTATTAGTGCAGGCATTAGAAAATCGCTGGCATCTGATTGTTCCAGAAGATGGAACATTTCTTTCTGAAGGCAATTATAAAGATAATTTACCTGTTATTTTTGATTATTTAAAAGAAAAAATACATTCCGCTTATGATTTAGCTCAAGTCTTGCAAGTACTCTCTCCATTACAAGTTAGAGTCATGTTTCGCTCGGTACCCGAACTGTTTAAACAATTCATATTTAATCCAAGAGACTGTGCCGAGGTCATGCAACCATTGACATTCGAACAACGCAAAAGTATTCGTGATTATATTACAGTTGTATACACGTTTGATGGGGAACTCTATAATCATCCTATGGCTATTTGTGGCCGTCATGTTTATCCTTGCACCTTTGAAGAGCTAATCCAAGTCAAATTACATCCGCTATGGAATGATCAATTAGTTGGCCAAACAATCTCGGCAGAAGGAATCCACTTACTTCTTTCGGAATTATTAATCAAATACAAGTGGGCGGTTGCTGAACTAGGAGAGTTTTCACCTTCAAAACTAGATAGTCTTGAAGAAGCATGTAGTAAAAAACGATTCAGCCAGAAAGATAGTGAACACGCTTATTATTTAGAGGCGTTGCTAAGTCAATTGACGGATGATATACGACCCGCCAAACTCCAGTATATTACCTGTATTTTAGATTTTATAGTCACCGATTTGAAGTCTGGTATTTTATTAAATTTATTAGCACCTGCTATGAATTTAATTCATAGAAAAATTCAATCAGTCAAATATGTCAAACCCGATCCAACGCCCCTTACTCTTGAGGAAGTGAAACTGTTTATAATTATGCGAATTACTATTCGTATTGACCAATTGCATCGAGAAAATAAAAATATTGGAGCTGTCTCAGGTGTTACGGCTAAAAAAATTAAAGTTTTATTGGAAATACATAAGAAAATTGAAGAAGCTTCGGATTTGTCTCAAGTCAGTGGTCTATTATCCAAAGAGGCCAAAAAAGGCTCACGTACTGGAGAAATGTTGCTTCATCTTGAGGAGTTGGTCTCCACCATTCATCAAAAAGAGCCACGTGAAGAGGCAGCAGCAGGTAGTCCCCTATGTAAATACTAAAAATGGTAAAGATTGACACAGCAGTTTCTTTCGTAGTGGCTATGCATCTAAAAAATTAATTTAATTTTAACTTTATCTCCTGCATTTTTGCTTTGATTCGTTCACTAAGCATCGCGTCATTCTTGGCTAAACTTAGTGCTAATTTTAACTGCTGCATAGCAGCATGCGCTCTTCCTTGTAACAACTCACATTGCGCTTGCGTAAAGTACGCATAATCTTTTCGGTTAGACTCTGCTTCAGCCAAAGCCAAGTCTAAACAAATGGGGAGATCATTTTTATATTGCCGGCTTGCTTTTAACAAGGTTGCTGCGGCCAATTGCGCTTGACTGGCAGCCATTAAACCTTTGGCATAATAAACAACAACGGCATAGTTATCAGGAAAATTTTCATATAGTTCTTTTAGCTGAGAAACTGCTTGCGAATATGCTTTAAGGCCTATATCCACTTGAGCGCGGGCAATACTTAAATATAAGTTATCTTGCCCCGTTGCTTTTAAAGCCAAAAGCAAATCATTGGCTTTTGAAAAGTGATTCAAATTTAAAAGGGTGAGTGCCTGGCCATATTGACAAGCCAATTCGGAATTTTGTTTGCGGCATTCCTTTTTATAAAAATCTAATAACTCTTGATTATTTTTTCCTGAAGAATTGCGAACGATTTCTTTAAAGAATCGATAGTCTACGCTATCTAAATATGTTTTGTGTGGAAGGTGAGCACTTCGATTTTCTGCTTCTGCAATACGATCTTCATCTAAAGGATGCGTACGTAAGATTGCAGGAATGTTGTCGCGATAGTAGTACCGCGAACTCATTTGCAATTTTTTAAAAAAGGCTGCCATACCCTCGGGGTTTAATCCTGATTTAATTAACATATCAATACCAATACGGTCCGCTTCTTTTTCACTTGCACGGGTAAAATTAATATTGTCTTGCGCGATTCCCGTAATGGATGCCATCAAGGCGCCACTCCCTAACGCGGGGTTTACTACGCCTAATGCTATGGAAGCGAGGACCGAAGCTAACATAGGAACTCGCATTTGTTTACTATGCTCAATGATCCTGTATAAATGATGCAACTTAACGTGAGCAATCTCGTGCGCCATGACCGCTGCTAATTCACTTTCATTATCGCTAGCAAGGATTAATTGGGAGTTCACACCGATATAGCCGCCTGGCCCAGCAAAAGCATTGATTTCATTTGATTTCACAATAAAAAAGTAAGGTATCGGTTTCATGGTGTTTCTAACTAATCGCTTTGCTAAATGATTGATATATTGATTAGCTAAGGGATTTCGAATAACGCTATTGGATTGATTTATTTGCTGAATAAATTCTTTTTCTAATTCTTCTAACTCACTATTTGAATAGGGAGAATAAGCAAAACTATTTTGTAATAGGAAAAACAGGGCGAGCAACGCGGTCAAAAATTTTCTAATAAAGCATTTGCCTAGAGAAAAAATCATATATCCTACTCAAAAAATGAATAATTTGTTATCATATCAACATTTTTCATGGTGACTTATATATGCACAAAAGGTTTTTACTTGCCGCATTGAAACAAGCTTGGCTCGGTAGAGGTATTTGTGCACCTAACCCTAGCGTAGGAGCTGTTGCCGTTCAAAATGGAAAAATTATAGCACAAGCTCACCACAAAGGAGCAGGAACCCCGCACGCCGAACAATTATTATTATCACAGCTACCTGCCGGACTTTCGGATGTCACGCTTTATATAACTTTAGAACCTTGCAATCATTGGGGCAAAACACCTCCTTGTGTCAAAGCTATCATTTCTTACGGAGTTAGAAAAGTTGTTTATGGATATGCGGATCCCAATCCTTTGGTAGCAGAGAATAATAGTCCCCAGCATTTATTGGATGCTGGTATTGAAGTTGTAAAATATCCGCTGAGAGAAATAAATAATTTTTATGCTTCTTATCATTATTGGACGAAGCACAAGACACCTTGGGTCGTTGCAAAAATAGCACAAAGTATTGATGGAAAAATTGCAGGTTATGAAGGGGAGAGAATGCTTCTTTCCAATACACTGTGCAATCAGTTTACACATCAAAAAAGATTACACGCAGATATCATTTTAACTACAGCGGCAACCCTCAATAATGACAATTCTTTACTAAATGTTCGCCTGCCCTATAAAGAGGCAGCCAAAACGGTAGCTATTATTGATTCGCATGCAGAGCTAAACCCCTCGGCTAATATTTTTTTTACTGCTAAACATTGCCATATTTTTACGGCAGAAAATCTTAATCAAGAACAAAGGCCAAATTGTACCTATTATCCTATGCCTACCAAGAATGAGAAAATAGATTTATCTGCAATTCTGCACCATTTAGGCCATTTAGGGTTTCATGACGTGTGGGTAGAGGCCGGGGCTAAACTTTTTAATAGTTTGCATGAACAACAACTTGTGCAGCAAACATACATTTATATAGCGCCTACGATTGTTGGTACAAAAGGTTATTCTTTATATGAAGACAATAATTTTTTTACCAGGCCCCATAAAGTCGAATGGCTAAAAAAAGGCAATAATGTGATAGCATCTTTAACTTGGGAAAATAAGCTTCATAGAGAATAATATGTTTACCGGTATAGTTGAAAATCAAGGTAAAGTCCTTGCAAACCGTGCACTTGAAGCGGGAAAACTTTTAAAAATTGAAGCAAATTTAGAAGGTTTACAAGAAGGAGAAAGTATATCTATTAATGGTGTTTGCCTCACTCTATTGCCAGGTTTTGAACAAGCGCTTTCATTTAATGTTTCAAAAGAAACTTTAGAAAAAACAAATCTGGGGGAGATGGTACCTGGTGAAAAAATTAATATAGAGCGTGCCATGCTAAGTAGCACTCGATTTGGAGGCCATTATGTTTCTGGTCATATTGACAAAAAAATACCATTATTAAAAAAACAGATTATGGGTGATTTTGTGGAGCTTATAATTGGCGAATTTACCCCGCAAGACCTTCACTATTTACCAAACAAAGGGAGTATTACCCTCGAAGGGGTAAGCCTTACAATTAATGCAGTGCATGCTAATACAGCGCAGTTGTTACTTATTCCCTATACATTAGAAAAAACAAATTTAGGAACAAAAAAGGAAGGGGACTTATTGAATGTTGAATTTGATTATTTAACTAAAATTGTCGCCCATCAATTAAGCTTACATACAAGTGCTCGTGTTTTAGCATAGTTCTAGAGGTTATATACAATGACAAATCCATTCATCTCCATCGAACAAGCCATTGCTACTATAAAAGCAGGTAAAATGGTTATTTTAATGGATGACGAACACCGAGAGAATGAAGGCGATTTAGTAATTGCTGCCCAGCATGCCACTCCAGAAGCCATTAATTTCATGGCGCGCTATGGGCGTGGATTAATTTGTCTTCCCATGTCTAGTGAGTTAATTAATAAGCTTGCTTTACCTCCTATGACCACAAATAACCGCTCCCCTTATGGCACTGCCTTTACCGTTTCCATCGAGGCGGCCACGGGTGTTTCAACGGGTATTTCTGCAGCAGACCGCGCCCACACTGTACAAACCGCCATAGACCCTAAAAGCGGCCCTCAAGATCTTGTTTCTCCAGGGCATATTTTTCCTTTAAAAGCCTGTGATAAAGGAGTAATTGAAAGACCTGGACAAACAGAGGGGAGTGTGGATTTATCTCGTTTAGCCGGTTTGACTCCAGCCGCAGTAATCTGTGAAATCATGAACGATGACGGTAGTATGAGCAGGCGTCAACAATTAGAGCAGTTTTCCCGCGCACATCAAATCCCTATTGTAACCATTAAGGATCTTCTTGATTATCGTATACAACATGAAACGTTAATTGAAGAACAAGCAAGCACACAATTACCTATCAAAGGCCATGGTAAATTTACAATGACGGTTTTTAGTAACCAAATAGATGATGCTGAACATTTCGTCTTAGTAAAGGCACCGTTATTTAGCAATCAAGTTCCTTTGGTACGTATTCATTCTGAATGTATTACCGGGGATGTTTTTGGCTCCTGCAAATGTGATTGTGGTTCACAACTACAAGAATCATTAGCTTTGATTGGTGCAGAGGGGGGAATATTAATTTATTTACGTCAAGAAGGCAGAGGGATTGGCTTGGCAAATAAATTAAAAGCATATGCTTTACAGGAAAAAGGACTCGATACAGTAGAAGCCAATTTAAAACTCGGTTTCCCTGCTGATAACCGCAACTATGCCGTTGCTTTTCAAATTTTAAAATACCTCGGTATTGAAGTATTACGCTTGTTAACAAATAATCCTAAAAAAGTGCATGCTATTGAAAAATATGGGATGGTGGTTAGTGAAAGGATCCCGCTACATATAGCATCAACCGAAGAAAATCGAAATTATTTATTAACTAAAAAAGAAAAAATGGGACATTTGCTACCGATTGAAGAATAAATATAGTGCAGAATAGCCACGTGGACTTATTGCGAGCCACCAAGGCTACACTCGCACGGTTTCGCGCGAACAACTAATTCTTCTCCCTTACGATCATGGCTCAAAAGCAGATATAAATAAATTTTTTAGTGTCTTTTCTGCTCTTTGTTTGATAAAATGAACTCCCGTTTACATGCGCTTTATTAACTGCAAAAAAAATTTGTAGTTTTAGCATTACGGGATTCTTTTTATGACCAAATATATTTTTATCACAGGTGGTGTAGTCTCTTCTCTTGGGAAGGGTATAGCCGCTGCTTCTTTGGCTGCCATTTTAGAGGCCAGAGGTCTCAAAGTTACACTTATTAAACTTGACCCTTATATCAATGTCGATCCGGGCACTATGAGTCCTTTTCAGCATGGCGAAGTCTTTGTAACCCAAGATGGGGCAGAAACGGATCTTGACTTGGGACATTACGAACGGTTTGTTCGTACCACCATGACTAAACTAAATAATTTCACTTCGGGTAAAATATACGAAAACGTTATTAAAAAGGAACGCCGTGGTGATTATTTAGGAGGCACGGTTCAAGTTATACCCCATATTACTAACGAAATTAAACGTTGCATTAAATTAGGAGCGGATGCTTTTGATGTAGCTATGGTAGAAATAGGCGGCACCGTAGGTGACATTGAATCCTTACCGTTTTTAGAGGCTATTCGCCAAATGCGAATGGAACTGGGTTCGCAAAGAAGCTTATTTATACACCTTACTTTAGTGCCTTACATTTCAACTTCTAATGAAACCAAAACAAAACCTACGCAACACTCCGTAAAAGAGCTCCGTTCTATTGGTATCCAACCGGATATACTGATTTGCCGTTCAGAGCAACCTTTATCGGCAAATGATCGCTCAAAAATTGCTTTATTTACGAACGTAGAGAAAGAAGGGGTTATCTCCTTACCCGATGCTAAAAGTATCTATCAAATCCCCATGATCCTTCATGAACAAAAGCTGGATGAAACAGTAATAAAAAAATTAGGCATCGAGGCGAAAGATGCTGATCTTAGTGAGTGGCAAAAAGTAGTTTCCGCACAAGAACACCAAAACATGACCGTAAAAGTAGGGATGATAGGCAAATACACTGAATTTAGCGATGCCTATAAATCGCTGAACGAAGCACTAATTCATGCTGGTATTCATACAAAAACTCGCGTACAAATAATATATATAGATGCAGAAGAAGTCGAACGACATGGTTCAAAAATTTTATCAGAGCTCGATGCATTATTAATTCCTGGAGGCTTTGGGGAACGCGGAGTTGAGGGAAAGATTAAAGCCATTCAATATGCTCGTGAAAACAAAATTCCTTTCTTGGGAATTTGTTTAGGCATGCAAGCTGCATTAATTGAATTTGCCCGAAATGTAGTAGGGTTAAAATCTGCTAATTCCACCGAATTTGATAAAAATACACCTTACCCGGTTATTGCGCTCATCACCGAGTGGATTGAACAAGACGGGCAAGTTAATATTAGAAATGAGGACAGTGATTTAGGTGGAACCATGCGCCTAGGAGCACAAATGTGCCGCTTGGTACCCGATTCCCTTGCTCATAAAACCTATAAAAACACACAAATTATTGAGAGACACCGGCATCGGTATGAGGTAAATAATTTATTTATAGAATCCCTTGTTGAAAACGGATTAACTATTTCGGGTCGCTCTGCGGATGGCAATTTAGTAGAAATAATTGAGCTGACCGATCATCCTTGGTTTTTGGCATGCCAATTTCATCCTGAATTTACCTCCACCCCCCGCGATGGACATCCTTTATTCAAAGAATTCGTTTTGGCTGCCAGGGCTTACCATAAATCTAACAGAAAGAGTAAAGCATGAAATTATGTGGTTTTGAAATTGGCTTAAACCAACCGTTATTTTTAATTGCCGGCCCCTGCGTAATTGAAAGCGAATCCCTGGCTATAGAAACAGCTGGATATTTAAAATCTATTTGCGAAAAATTAGCTATTTCTTTTATATATAAATCGTCTTTTGACAAAGCAAATCGTTCTTCAATTAATAGTTTTAGAGGGCCCGGAATAGAAAAAGGGTTGCAAATACTGGAAACAGTGAAGAAAGAAATTGGGGTACCCGTTCTTACAGATGTTCATGAAGATACCCCTCTAGAGGAAGTTGCTAGTGTGGTGGATGTTTTGCAAACTCCCGCATTTCTATGTAGACAAACTAATTTTATTCAACGCGTTGCATCAACCAATAAACCTGTCAATATCAAAAAAGGACAATTTTTAGCCCCTTGGGAAATGACCCATGTAGTAGCGAAAGCTAAAGCTACCGGTAATGATAAAATTTTGGTTTGCGAAAGAGGAGTGAGCTTTGGATATAACAATTTAGTTTCCGATATGCGCTCTTTAAAGATCATGCGGGAAACGGAATGCCCAGTAGTTTATGACGCAACCCATTCTGTACAACTTCCTGGAGGGAATAATGGTTCTTCGGGCGGTCAGCGAGAATTTATTCCCGTATTAGCGAGAGCAGCTGCGGCAGCAGGAATATCTGGGATTTTCATGGAAACGCACCCTAACCCGGAGAAAGCTTTGAGTGATGGTCCTAATAGCTGGCCTTTAGATAAAATGGAAGGTTTGTTACGTCAGCTTATCCAATTGGATCGTGTGTTTAAAGAGAGCGGGGAAATGTAGGTTGGCGCCGATAGGTCCCATCCACTTTCATTTGAATTTTGGCGGAGAGACAGGGATTCGAACCCTGGGAAGGTTGCCCTTCAACGGTTTTCAAGACCGCCGCAATCGACCGCTCTGCCATCTCTCCGCCGGCAATACTAGCCGAATGTTCAAGGCTTTGCAAACATTTTTAATAATAATTAAAAATATTTATTCACAGCGCCGTCAAATAATGGGTTGCCAGTATATGCCCCGGTCTTCTTGACCAGACAGATGGATTTCCTGCGCTGCAAGTATAATTAATTTAATCTATTTTTCATTTACAAAATAGGTATAATGACCCGGTTTATTTATCCCTTTAAGGCTTCGGATATTTTATGAAAGGTTTCAAAATTCTTTTTATAGGTTGCTTACTTTGTTTGTTAGTTTCTTGTACCTGGTGGAATAAAGAGGAAGATAAAAGTCCTTTCGAAGGCGTTCCGGCTAAACAATTATTTGACGAGTCAAAAGAGTATATTTCCAAGGGAGAATACTCCCAAGCTATAAAAAGATTAGAAGCTATGGATACGCTTTATCCTTTTAATGATTATGCTGAACAAGCACAATTAGACCTTATTTATGCTTATTATAAAAAAGGGGACTATCCGTCCACTGCAGCAACCGCAGAGCGCTTTATCCATTTATATCCTCGTGCCGAACGGGTTGACTACGCCTATTACATGAAAGGCTTAGCCAACTTCCAACAAAATCGTGGCACGCTAGCTGGGTTATTGCCCTTAGATGAGTCATGGCGCGATCCGGGTACGCAATCGCAAGCATATACAGATTTTGCCACGCTGATTCAACAATTCCCAAATAGCCGTTACAAAGCAAATGCATTGCAACGTATGATTTATTTGCGCAATTTGTTCGCCCAAAGGGAGCTCAATGTTTCTAAATATTACTATCAAAGAAAAATGTATGTGGCGGCAGCGGAAAGAGCTAGCTTTCTGGTAAGAAACTACCCCCAAGCAGCCGGTGCACAAGAGGCCTTAGCAATTATGTTTAATGCAAATCTGAATCTAGGACTCGTACAAGCTGCAGAAGATGCAAGAAGAGTTTATCAATCGACATATCACGCAGAACCACCGAGGATGTAATACGGGCTTTTGAACATTAGATTGGGCACAGATCTTACCAAAGGGCGATTGCAACAGGAGTTTCAGTAGTAATCCTGTTGCTTGCAAACCCAGGCTACCTGAGACCCCCATAGTTTTTACATGCGAAGATTCGTTATTATTTAAGACATCCTATCCCATTAGCACAGGATAATTTAACATTCGTTCCATTCTTTACTTGTGAAAACTGGATAACATCCTCAGGATGAATAATACAACGAATGGTTTTTCCCTCTTCTGTTTTAAATGTAGCTGTTGTTTCTTGTTTAGAAGATGTTGCTGCATGGGATAATGGACTACACAAAGCTATTGTGCATAAAGAAGCAATCAGAACAGTGATTCTCATGAATACCTCCAAAAGAAGTTTCAATTAAAGTATAGCCATAGCCTGATTGCTTGCAACTCAGCCACCTGCCAACCTAAGAGTTTATAGCCAAGCACTTCTTCTCTACATATCCTCTATAAAACGTTTTTCAATTAACCCACAGTCCGAAGACCCGTCAGGACAACCCATTAATTTAACACTTGTTCCACTTTTTATTTGAGAAAATTGATTAACATCTTCAGGATGCACCAAACAACGAACTGTATTTCCATTTTCAGTTTTAAATGTAGCTACTGTCTGTTTTTCAGAAGTCACACTCGCATAAGATGAGGAAGTAAACAAAGCTACTACGCCTATGGCAACAACTAAAACATTGGCTTTCATGAAATACCTCGAAAAAAAAGCGTTCTGTTAAAGTATAGCTAACTCTTCTTCTGCCATAGATATCACAGGCGCTTCTTTGTTAATTATTTTACTCAAATCATTAATTAATGCACGTAATTCGCCACTTAATAGAGTCAATGCGGCGTCCTTTTGTTGGTACTCCTCATCCAGTTTGCGAATATCATTAAATTCATCGATTAAATAATCTAGGGATTTAATGCGCTTCAATGTGAAGTCGTGCGTTAATGTAAATTGAATGCGTTCATTCCAAATTAAGGAAATCTCTGCGGCGGCCAAACCTTGGGAAATAAGGGTTACGATTTCTTCTGCCGGTAAATCAAAACCTTTACAAGTAAATCGTTTCTTTTCGTCATCAAGAGAAACCAGGAGACAATCAGAAGCCAATTTAAAGTTTTCCGGTAGAAGTGCAGGGTTGTTTATCCATTCGGTAAATCGGACAGCTAAATCTTCAGTAAATAAAAAAGGCTCGATTTTTATTCCGGCCACACTTTTACGCAATAAAGAAATTAATTGGGAAGCCTGGTTATTACTGGCACAATTTACAATTATACGATTATCTACCGTATCTAAAAGAGCGAATTGGCGCTTCTGTACACAAAAGGACTTTGGCAATAACTCAAACTCCAACTCTTCGGCCAATTGTGCTTTTTCAGCGCGTTTAACCGTTCGATTCTGATTTAATTCAAGCGCTTGAATTTTTTCTGCTAATAAACGCTTAATAACTGCTTTGGGGAGAATTCTTTCTTCTTTTCCCATGCAAATTAAGGTAGCACCTGCCACTTGATGAACCATTTCTCCGGCAATAGCAGGCAGCCAACCATAAATGGATCGCGCATGCGGAGGGCAGGGCTTCATGGGTTCCAGAGCAGTTTCAAGATTTACTTGAGAATCTAGTTCAAATTGAAATATTAAGGCATTACTAAACCACATTTACATTCCTCTTTCGTTAATTACTAAAAATAAGCATTAAAGGCTATAACTGACGAGATAAAGTCAGGCGCATCCTTCCCTTTCGTGGAAAACCAGGCTCCTGCGATAATTCCATAGTTGGCAGAAAAATTAAATTCAATAGCGGGAGCTAAACTAAGCTCTGCTACATTATCATGTCCAATTATTCCTGGAACACCCATAGGAGTAAGACCTACTGTACCGCTAAAATGAGTGCGACTGCGCGTAAAATAATACCCCTCCATAACCAAGACCCAATTCTGGGTTACGCTAAGCTCTCCTGCCAAATCCACGCTCGCTACATTTCCAGGTGTTATTTTGCCCTGTGTATCAGTAGTTCCCCCATAACTGCTTAAACCATGGACTGCAGCAGCATTTGCATTAACAAATCCCAAACACAATCGAGTGCGCAAATAAAAATCATAAATAGGTAATAAATGTTGAAAATTAAACCCTAAGGCAGTTTGATAGCTACCTAGTCCAGTACTATCGGTTCCCTGATTGTAAGGTTCTAACTGATCATAACGCCCCGAAGGAAGGATTTCTTGTAATGTAACTCTTAAATTAGGCTTCCATTGTGAATTTGCTTGCTCTAATACCTGAAAACCTAGCAGGACTGAAGCATCCCCAATGTGGTCGGAAACACGCGTTAAATTTTGATTGCGAGTATAAGGAAGGCTAAACTGCAAGTCCATACGGTCAGTAAGACCATAAGTAAAAATTGGTAGGAATTGTGTACTATCGCTACGGGGTGATTGTACTAAGCGCCAATGCCGGTTAAATGTCCCGGTATTTTGTGTATAAAAAATATAGGGTTCAAAATTGATATGCCCTCGTGGAATCGTTTTACCTGCTGGGGCTAATAATGGACCCGTATACCACGGATCCGCGTGCGCAAAATTTAATAAACTTGTTAAAAAACAGAGAAACAACAATACAGCACTTTTTTTCATATTTCAAACCTCATGGTATCCTACCTTTTTCTTTTTTGTGCAGTATATAGGTAAACAATAATGAAGGCAGCTGTTTATTTACATCCAACCAAGCTCAATGTATTTCGTAAAGGCCACCCCTGGATTTTTCCTAAAGCCATTACCACATCAAAAGGTAACTTAAAAACAGGAGGGTTAGTCGATATTTATAGTCCCGAGAACGCATTTTTAGGGGTAGGGATTTATAATGAACACTCCTTATACAGGGTAAGAGTTTTAGCCTATGCTTTTGAAAACTTAGAGAACTATGAATTAAGTACAATCCTAATGCATCGCCTGAAACAGGCGATTGACTTAAGAAATGCGATAAATTTACCAAATGAGTCTACAACTGCTTACCGTTTTTTTAATAGCGAAGCCGATGGCTTATCGGGATTAACCATTGATCGTTTCAATAACACTTTAGTCATATCCAGTTCGGCTTATTGGGTGGAAAAAAACAAAGAATTAATTATAAGTCAATTACAAAGTCTATTACCGCAGGTTACTATTTTGTGGTTTCCTCAGGAAAAAGCATTAAAGCAAGATGGCTTTCAATTGGTTGATTCCAACACAGTATCCGCACAAGAAGAAATCATGGAGGAAGGCATTCGATTCGTTATTGATTTCTCTAATACGCAAAAAACGGGCTTGTTTCTTGACCAACGAGAGAATCACCATCGTTTAGCTAGCCTTGCAAAAAATAAAAAGGTATTGGATCTATATACTTATACCGGAGGTTTTGCATTACATGCTGCTAAAGCTGGTGCAGAAAGGGTAGTGGGAATCGACAGTTCAGCGCAAGCTATTGAGCTCGCACAAAAAAACGCCAATAACAATCAGTTAAAAAATATTGAATTCCTTGTTGGTGACGCACGCAATTATTTAACCAAAGCAAGCGAATTTGACATCGTTATTCTTGATCCGCCCAAATTGGTTCCTTCGCAGCGTCATTTAGAGCGTGCCAAAAATTATTATCGTTTTTTACACCGCGAAGTATTTAATGTTATGAAAAGCGGCTCTTTATTGATGACGTGTAATTGCTCGGCAGCACTCTCTGCCTCAGAGTTTGCTGAGTTAGTTAGCAATCAGGCTTTCACTGTAGGAAAAATGGTGCGAATATTAGGTATTTATGGCCCAGCACGTTGTCATCCAGTTCTCGCTTCTTTTCCTGAGGGGCACTACTTAACGGCGATTTTATTGCTGGTATTATAGGCTTAACTATAAGAGGGATATATGTTATTAGAGAAGGATCGCTCGTGTTTATTTTTAATTGACGTCCAAGAGAAGCTAACGCCTTACGTCCTTAATTCAGAAGGCGTAATAGCACGATGCCAATGGTTATTACGCTTGGCTAAACGACTAGAAGTACCCATCCAAGTGAGTGAACAATATCCTTCCGGTTTAGGAGGTACCATAGAACCTCTACGCGAATTCTTACCGCAAAAATGTTTAACCAAAGTGCATTTTTCAAGCTATCAAGATCCTCACTTTAATGAATTCTGGCAGGGAGTGGATCGCAATCAGGTTATTATTGCAGGTATTGAAACGCATGTATGCGTGATGCAAACTGCCCTTGACATGCAAGCGGCAGGTTTAAACGTTTTTGTCGTGGTGGATGCCGTCAGCAGTAGAAATGAGCTCGATCACCGGTATGGCTTAAAGAGAATGAAGGCGCATGGAATAGAATTAATTACTGCGGAAATGGTCTTTTTTGAATGGTTACGCAAAGCAGGTAGTCCAGAATTTAAGGAATTAAGTAAAAACTTTTTACGTTAAAACGAGGGATTGTATGCATTTAGATAATCAAATTGCAGTCATCACAGGAGGGGCTTCAGGAATAGGTAAAGCTTGTACTGAAGAATTTTCAAAACGCGGTTTAAAAGTAATTGTCTGGGATAAACAACCAACCTCGGAAGCAGAGTATATAGAATGTGATGTTAGCTCAGCGGATTCTGTGGAATCGGCTTTAAAAAAGACTATTGATCGCCTGGGTGTACCAAGAATTAATGTAAATTGTGCAGGTATTGCCCCGGCTAAGCGCTTGGTAGGAAAAGAAGGGCCTATGACTTTTGATGCTTTTAAGCAGGTAATAGACATCAATTTGATAGGGACATTTAATGTTATGCGCGTACTTGCTCACGCTATGTCAACTTTATCTCCTGTTGGGGAGTCAGGGGAACGCGGGATTATTATAAATACCGCTTCGATTGCCGCTTATGAAGGACAAATAGGGCAAGTGGCTTATAGCGCTTCCAAAGGGGGGGTAGTAGCTATGACATTACCCGCTGCCCGAGAGTTAGCGCAATTTGGAATTCGGGTCAATACCATCGCCCCCGGCCTCATAGCTACTCCTTTATTATTAAACATGCCGGAAGAGGTACAAAAAAGCTTGGCTTCTTCCGTTCCTTTTCCTAAACGTTTTGGTAAACCTTCTGAATATGCAAACCTTGCACTTCATCTTATTGAAAATAGTCTGATAAATGGGGAAGTCATACGCCTTGACGGCGCACTGCGCATGCAACCCCGCTAATTTAATTGAGAAAAGCAATTGAAACTGCTCAGCTGCTTTTCTCCCTTTAAGCCTCTTCTTCTTCAGCAGGAGTTCTATTTTTAATTGTTTGAATATCTTCCATTAATCGAACTGCTATTCTATAACTATTAACCTCATAGCGATCAGTAGCCAATTCTTCTTTAATGAATTGAATTTTACTGTCATTAATAAGAGGTTCGTTAAAAATCATTTCCTTAAGCGCTTGTAACTGCTTATTGGAGTCTTCAAAAGAAAGTGAAGCAATGAGTTGAGAAGATAATTGGTTCGTTTTATTTTTTGCATTGGCCATGAGTCTCTCCGTGGGTTATCCAACGATGTGTCGGCAGAAAAAAAATAAACTTTAGTATTATTTGCAGGTTTTTTTATGATTAACGAAAAAAAATTGCCACGCGATTTTTATGATAGAAACACGATTGAAGTGGCAAAAGATTTACTGGGTAAATTATTGGTACACCACGTCAATGGGGAAAAACGAGTAGGTAAAATTGTAGAAGTGGAAGCTTATTTAGGCCCTCATGATTTGGCGGCACATACTTCTAAAGGAAGAACACCCCGCACGGAAGTGATGTTTGGTCCGCCCGGACATGCGTATGTATATTTAATTTATGGCATGTATTATTGTCTAAATGCCGTAACTGAAAAAGAAGGCCATGGCTCCGCAGTTTTACTACGCGCTTTAGAACCCGTTTTGAATATTCATGGCAAAACCAAAGGACCGGGGCTTTTATGTAATGCTATGAGTATTACCAAAACGCTTAATGGACATGATTTATTAAGTGATACCTTTTACATTATGCAGGATTCTGACTTTACTCCTATATCAATTGAAGAACGTCCACGCATCGGGGTGGATTATGCCAAAGAATGGAAAGATAAGCCGTTGCGCTTTTATATAAAAGATAATATGTATGTTTCTAAAAAATGATGGCTTGACATACCGCTTATGTAAGGCGTCGAAGCCCCAACACCTCTTTGTAAGATCGTTTGTTGGGCATTCAGCGCCAACCTACATCTTAGAACAAATTGATCAAAACTTGACTACTGATTAATACTGTCTTAAGCTTAACTGTATATAATTTGTGCAAATTATAAAAAATACAATGTTTGTATCAAATACAGCTCTGAATTATTCATCTCCCTGATACGATTTAAATAATCTTTTACTAAAGAGGATAAGAAATGGTTAAGTTTTTTCAGATTTTAATTATTACTTCATTTGGATTTTTTGCAACGCAAGCTTTCGCCGGTAAAGTGATTAAACTAAGTCCTAAAGAATCCAAACAACTGACCAATAATTACCTTTGGACATTAAATGCCACTTGCAGCATCCAAACAAAGAACGATAACAAAAATAAAATACGTGTTAGTATTTTGAAAAATAAAGGTTCAGTAAATGGCAAGAATTTAACTACAGGGCAAGGTACTTCGGTCACTGTTAAAGCAAACGACAGTATTTCAGTTAGTGCAGAACCAGGTACAAAAGTAAATTTAATCAATTTAGGTGACGAACCTGTTCAAGCGATTTGTGCATAAATAATTTAAAAATTTTCGCATCATAAAATTCCGCTTACTATGTACCGCACCAAACTCAAACTCCTAATCCCTCACAACCGTGAGGGATTAGAGATTTATTATCAGGAGTGAAACGAAATTTGATTTACCCTCTCAACAGCAATTCGGTGAGACTTCTTTCTTTTTTTTAGGTAAAATGGATCTTTTGTAAAAATTCCTGCATTGGTTAATTATGTGGAAAGCAGCTCTTGCGCGTATGTCTCAAGTTTTTCCCCCTCCGATTTTACGACGGGGTGAAGAGTACGAAAAAATGGGTCATGTATTAAATCTTCGTTTAAGTGAGGGATTATTAAAAGCGCAAGTAAAAGGAAGTGCTAATCATATTTACACCGTCCACCTCGATTTAAAACATTGGCCTGAGCAGTCAGGAAATTGTACTTGCCCACAGCGTATTAATTGCAAACACATAGCGGCGTCTTTGCTAGCTTTAAAGACGCATGGCTCCGGGCCAAAGGAAGTTCAGCCCTCACGGGAGATACCAGCTTATTATAGCGTGCAGGAAGAACAAATCGATGCAGAAGATGTGGAATGGTATTCTGAGCTCAACGAGTCCTCGAATGACTTTTTTAGTTATCAATTAGGCATTTTAATTAATAACAAGACCACTAATATTGTGCCTTTAATTTCAGAATTAATCGCACGCTGGGATGAAGAAACCTTAGAATCTCTCTCCGAAAATTTATTGCTTAAACTTCCCATTGGCGAAGGCAAAGTATTAAAAATAACTTTAAAACGCTTAAAACCTTTACTCCGCTTTCTATTTAAGTATGGTTTAAGTGAAAAAACACCCACCCTGGACGTGCGAAAAAATCAACTTTTATTATTATTAGAAGCCGAACAAGCAATGGCAGCTGCAAAAGCGCGTTGGCAGGGAACGGAAGAAATTAGAAAAAAGCTGCATGCTCTTACGACTTTAAATTCCTTGCCCGACATTACTCCTCCTCAAAATTTAAAGGCCACTTTAAGAGATTATCAACAACAAGGTCTTAATTGGCTTTCAGGTTTGCGAAGCTATGAGTTTGGTGGAGTATTAGCAGATGATATGGGACTGGGTAAAACTGTCCAAACGTTAGCGTTGCTGCAATATGAAAAAGAAGCCAATCGTCCTCAAAAAGCCACATTGATTATTGCACCAACTAGTGTCGTGAGAAATTGGGAGAATGAAAGCCGCACATTTTGCCCTCAATTGAAGGTATTGATTTACCATGGTTCGGAAAGACACCAAGATACGTTTGATGGTTACGATATTATTATTTCAACTTATGGTTTAGTTCAACGGGATAAAACTCGATTTTTAAAGTATCACTTTTATTATTTAATTCTTGATGAGGCCCAAGCTATCAAAAATGCGCGGGCTAAAACTACACAAATAGTTCATCAACTTAAAAGCGATTACCGCCTATGTCTTACTGGTACTCCAATGGAAAATCATTTAGGTGAATTATGGTCATTATTTCATTTTTTAATGCCTGGATTTTTGGGTACGCCTAAACAATTTAAAAAATATTTCCGTAATCCTATTGAAAAAGAAGGAGATGAGGAGAGAAAAATACAGTTGGTGCAAAGAATTCAACCTTTTCTACTAAGACGAACCAAAAATCAGGTAGCTAAAGAATTGCCTTTAAAAACGGAAACTACTTTATCCATAGAGCTACAAGGCAAACAAAGAGACTTATATGAAGCCATTCGCCTGACTATGGAAAAGAAAGTCAGGGAAGCTATTATGCAACAAGGGATTAACCGGAGTCATATTCTAATTTTGGATGCTTTATTAAAATTGCGCCAAGTATGCTGCGATCCGCGATTACTAAAAATACCCGAGGCGGAAATGGCCTATGGGGAGTCAGCAAAATTAGAAGCTTTAATGGAGTTATTAGATAATTTAATTGCCGAGGGGAGAAAAGTGCTTATTTTTTCTCAATTTACGTCTATGCTGACCCTGATCGAAGAGGCAATACAAAGCCGAAAATATAATTATTTAAAATTGACCGGAAGCACTACAAATCGTCAACCGCTTATTGATGAATTCCAAAAAGGGAATTACTCCCTGTTCCTGATAAGTCTAAAAGCAGGTGGCGTCGGATTAAATCTTACTCGCGCAGACACTGTCATTCATTATGATCCCTGGTGGAATCCGGCAATAGAGGGACAAGCGACAGATAGAACCCACCGGATTGGGCAACAAAATCCGGTATTTGTCTATAAGTTAGTTACCTCAGGTACGGTAGAAGAAGCCATATTGAAATTACAAAATAAGAAAAAGATGTTAATAGAAGGGGTTCTTTCTATGCAAAAGAGTGGTAATCTCATTTTGACTGAAGAGGATATTGCTCACTTTTTTAAACCATTGAGTTAATATTTGCCGTTGCAAAGCACTATTCATTCGCATATTCTGTGGACATGGATTTTTTTAGGAGAATACAGATGAAACAATTGAGATACGTACTTGCCATTGTTTTGGCCTTATTCTATTTTCCAGTTGCATTGGCTAGCTCTCCTGTAGGCAACTGGCTTACCACAGATGATAAAACAGGGAAAAAAAGAGCTGAAGTCCGGTTAGATATTGTTAAAGGAAATTTAGTTGGCCAAATCGTTCGTGTATTCCAACAACCGGGAGATACAGGGCTCTGTTCCAAGTGCCCCGATCCTTTTAAAGATAAACCCATTCAAGGGCTGCAATTTTTATGGGGATGTTCAGATAATGGCCATGGTGTATGGAGTGGCGGTAGAATTCTAGATGCAAAAACTGGAAAAATTTATCGCGTAAAATTGAAAGTCCGTAACGACAAACTTTATATACGCGGTTATGTGGGCTTTTCCATGTTAGGTAGAACCCAAGTTTGGGAACGTATACAAGATAACAAGAAAGCTTAATGTTAGAGTTAAAAGAAAGAAAGAAATCCGTTTCGGTAGATAGTTTAAAACGTCCACCGCATTCCCTGGAAGCTGAACAGTCCATTATTGGTGGATTGATGCTAGACAATGAAGCTTGGGACAAAGTCAGTACCAAGCTTTGTGAAACAGATTTTTATCGCAGTGAGCACCGTGTATTATTTAAAGCGATACAAACGCTCGTTCAAAAAGAACAGCCTTTTGATGTAGTTACCCTATTAGATACCCTTAAATCGAACAATCAATTGGATGAAGCAGGTAGCGAAGCTTATCTGTTTGAATTAGCTAACAACACGCCCAGCGTGGCAAATATTGTCGCTTATGCAGATATAGTCCGAGAGAAATCGGTACAACGCCAATTAATTGCTGTCGCCAATGACATTGCTGATTCGGGGTATAACCCAGAGGGTCGAGATGTTAGCGAATTATTAGATAGCGCTGAAACCAAAGTGTTTGCTATTGCTGAACAAACTGCCAAGGAAGGTGGCCCTGAAGCCATAAAATCAGTATTAGTCAAAGCCGTAGAACGTATTGATGCGCTTTATCATAATGGCGATGCGATAACAGGATTAGCCACAGGTCTTACGGATCTCGACAATATGACTTCCGGGCTGCAGCCGGCAGATCTCATTATTATCGCGGGAAGGCCGTCTATGGGAAAAACTACATTAGCCATGAATATGGCAGAACATGCTGCGATTAAAGCAAATAAACCCGTTTTAGTATTCTCCATGGAAATGCCCGCCGACTCTTTAGCTATGCGGATGATGTCTTCTTTGGGACGCATTGATCAGCATCGAATTCGCACAGGAAAATTAGACGATGATGATTGGCCAAGAGTAACTTCCGCCGTACATATGTTATCAGAAGCTTCTTTGTTTATTGACGACACACCAGCACTAAGTCCCTCGGAAGTACGGGCCAGAGCAAGAAGATTGATGAAAGAACACGGTAAGCTTGGGTTAATCCTCGTTGATTACTTACAGTTAATGAAAGTTCCAGGCTTTAAAGCGGATAATCGCACTGCGGAAATTTCAGAAATTTCTCGTGGCCTTAAATCCTTAGCTAAAGAATTAGAGGTTCCGGTTATCGCACTTTCTCAGCTTAATCGAAGCTTGGAGCAGCGTCATGATAAACGACCGATTATGTCTGATTTACGTGAGTCAGGCGCGATTGAGCAGGACGCCGACCTTATTTGTTTCATCTATCGGGACGAAGTCTACAATGAAGATAGTCCGGATAAAGGAACAGCTGAGATTATTATTGCAAAACAACGTAATGGTCCTATTGGTAAAGTCAGGGTAGCTTTCTTAGGCAAATATACCCGTTTTGAAGATTTGGCTTTTACAGGGTATCAAGGAGTAGATTAGTGGCCCGGCCTACCCACGTTCATGTTGATACTCAAGCTTTATTACACAATATAGACTGCATTAAAAAAATTGCTCAGCATAAAAAAATAATTGCCATGGTAAAAGCGAATGCTTATGGCTGTGGACTACCTGCTATTTTACCTACGCTGGAGAAAAATGTTGACTTTCTAGGAGTGGCTTGTTTGGAAGAAGCGCTTGCGGTGAGAAAGTTAGGAAGCCGTGCGCAATGTATTTTATTTCAGGGAATCTTTTGTGCGGATGAACTAAATGAGGTGGTCGAACATAATTTTGAAATTGTTATTCATCATGTACAGCAGTTGGAATGGCTGCTTGCTACGAGATTACCAAAGCGGGTTAAAATCTGGGTTAAAGTAGATACTGGCATGCACCGTTTAGGGCTCCCACCGGAAAAAGTATATGAAGCTATTCAATCATTACAAAATTGCGCCTGGGTAGACAATAATTTAGGTATTTTGACCCATTTGGCATGTGCTGACGAACCTATCCATAGCGCGAATCAGCAACAACTAGAAATCTTTAATAATCTGAAAGTGCCCGAAGTAAAGTTAACAAGAAGTATTGCTAATTCGGCAGCCATTTTATCTTTACCAGAAGCACATGCAGATGTCGTACGTCCAGGGATTATGCTATATGGAATTTCTCCATTTGCAGGCCAAACGGGGAAAGACCTCGGATTAAAACCTGTGTTACATCTGGTTTCTGAAGTGACAGCCATAAATCCATATCCCCCACATTCTCCTATAGGATATGGAAGGACGTGGGAAAGTGACAAACCTTCTATAGTAGGTATTATTCCGGTAGGTTATGGGGATGGCTTCCCACGGCATATTAAGCCGGGAACTAAAATCTGGATAAATGATACCTATGTTCCCATAATAGGCCGGGTTTCGATGGATGTGCTTACGGTCGATTTAACAGATGCTCAACATATCCAGGTTGGCGATCCTGTAGAGCTATGGGGGTTGCATACACCCATAGAAAGCATTGCTGAATCAGCAGGAACCATTGCTTATGAGCTGCTTAGCCAACTTACTCCTCGCGTACGAAAGTAACAGTGATAACTTAATATTGCATCCCCAAAGTTAATTCCTCCGCTCATCAATATATATGACATTTACGCTCAGTGTAGTTGATGCTAAAATAATTTGTTTTTTTATTTAACGTACACAGGTGAACTATATGAAAAAATTAGCCGTGGTAGCACTATCTTCTTCTTTGTTCTTAGCAGGATGTGGTCCGGTCACTAATGAAGGTGTAGGTACAGTAACCGGTGGCGTAGTTGGGGGACTTCTTGGCAGTCAATTTGGCAGTGGTTCTGGTAAAGTTGCTGCAGCTGCGGGTGGCGCTTTATTAGGTGCTTTCTTGGGCGGTAAAATTGGTCAATACATGGATCGCCAAGA